>JAIRUY010000153.1 GCA_031254175.1 Treponema sp. | reverse complement strand
ATTATTGCAGATGATGAAAGGTACAATTGCCGTAGAGAGCGAACAGGGCAAAGGCACGACAGTTATTGTATGCCTTCCGCAGAAAGTTACAGGTTCCGGCGTGGTAGGCAAAGAATTGGCGGAGAATCTGCAGAATTTCCAGACCGGCGGCGAAAATCAGATAAAGAGATCGCAAATGTCTTTCGAGCCTATGCCTTACGGTAAAGTGCTGGTTGTTGATGATGTTGAATCCAACCTGTTTGTTGCCAAGGGTCTGTTGTCTCCTTACAGGCTGCAGATAGAAACAGCATTCAGCGGTTCTGAAGCGATTGAGAAAATCAAGAACCTTGCGAATCAAGAGCCCGGCGGTATGTATGACATTGTGTTTATGGATCAAATGATGCCGCACATGGACGGCATAGAAACAGTTAAAAATATCCGGACTTGGGAAAACAAACAAAATCTTTCAAATGAGTATAAGCATATTCCGATTGTCGCGCTGACAGCGAATGCGGTCGTTGGGCAATCGGATATATTTTTTGCTAACGGATTTGACGGGTTTATTTCCAAGCCGATTGATGTGCGTGAGCTTAACGTTATATTGAAAAAGTATGTGCGGGACAAACAGCCGCCGGAAGTCATAGAAGCCGCGCAGCAAGCAGAGGCGCTTAAACACAATAACGGAAACGGAAAAACCTTTGCAGCAGATACCCCAAACGATAGTTCCCATGGTACAACTTCTCCTCTTTTAGCGGAAATATTTGTTCGTGACACGCGTAAGGCAATAGTTTTGCTGGAAGATGTATTGCATAAACATGAGCGGTTTCAGCACGAAAAGGACAAAGCCGGCAGCGACCTGCAATTATTTACCGTTACAGTCCACGGACTGAAAAACGCGCTGGCTAATGTCAGAGAAACAGATCTTTCCGCGTTGGCAGCCAAACTGGAACAAGCCGGCAGCAATAAAGACATAACTGTAATTACTGAAGAAACCCCTGTATTAATTGAAGGACTTCGGAGATCAATCGAAAAACTTGCGCCGGAAGACTCAACGGATGCGGAAACAGAAATGACAGAAGAAAACCGTTCCGGTATGAAGGAAAAACTGCTGGTTATTAAAAAAGCATGTGATGCGTTTAATCAGAAAGCGGCCAGAAGGACACTAAACGAGTTGAAAGAAAGGAAATGGCCGTCTGAAATAAGGGAACTTTTGGGTTTAATGACAGAAAATCTTCTGAGCGGTAACATGGAAGAAACTTCCAATACCGCGGATAAAATCATTGAAAAGATCAGGGGGTAGGAGAAAGGTTTTGAAGAAAGAAAAAATTATTTTGGCAATTGACGATAACCTGGTGCAGCTTCAAGCTTATCAGGAATATTTGGAATCAAAATATGATATTAGAACCGTTAATTCGGCATCCGGCGCCATAAAAACCCTTAGCAAAATTAAAGCGGATGTTATTCTTATGGATATCGAAATGCCTGAGGCTTCCGGTTTTGAACTTCTTGATGAAATCAGGAAAATTCCGGATCAATTAAACATTCCTGTGATTATAATAAGCGGCAATTCCGGACAGGATTTTATTGAAAAAGCCGGGCAGACAAGCGCTTTTGATGTCCTTGTTAAGCCGGTTAATAAAGATTTGCTGATTAAAACAATAGAAAGAGCCCTTGCTTGAGTAA
This sequence comes from Treponema sp., assembly GCA_031254175.1. GTDB lineage: Bacteria > Spirochaetota > Spirochaetia > Treponematales > Breznakiellaceae > WQXQ01. The sequence goes on along the minus strand of JAIRUY010000153.1, from coordinate 21,075 downwards.
ATATAATGTTGCTTTTTTTCATATATTAGGGTAGAATTACCAATCCCACCTAATAAAATTTTGTAGAGGAATAACATGGCAGAAAAAAACAAAGTAATGATTGACGGCAATAATGCGGCGGCGTATGTAGCCCACGCGTTGAGCGAAGTAATCGCGATTTATCCGATTACCCCTTCCAGTAATATGGGAGAACTTTCCGATGAGTTTTCCGCCCAGGGGCGCACAAACATTTGGGGAACCATTCCCGATGTCGTAGAAATGCAGTCCGAGGCAGGCGCCGCGGCGGCAGTACACGGAGCATTGGCTACCGGCGCCATGTCCACCACATTTACGGCTTCTCAGGGTCTTTTATTGATGATTCCTACAATGTACAAGATTGCCGGTGAGCTTACCTCAACGGTATTTCATATTTCCGCCCGTGCTTTGGCAACATCGAGTCTTTCTATTTTCGGCGACCATCAAGACGTAATGTCTTGCCGTCAAACAGGCTGGGCAATGCTGGCTTCAAATAATGTTCAGGAAGTTATGGATTTGGCATGTATTGCCCATGCGAGTACTTTGCGCAGCCGGATACCTTTCCTTCATTTCTTTGACGGTTTCCGTACCAGCCATGAATTGGCAAATATAGAAGAAATCTCCTACGATTTAATGCGCCAGATGATCGATACCGATCTTGTCGCCGACCACAGGGCAAGGGGACTTAACCCTGAAAATCCAAGCATTCGCGGAACAGCCCAAAATCCCGATACCTATTTCCAGGGCCGCGAGGGCGTAAACAAGTACTATGATAAAGTTGTTTCCATCGTGCAGGCGGAAATGGATAAATATGCCAAATTAACAGGCCGCGCTTATCATTTATTCGATTACTATGGCGCGAAAGACGCTGAGAAAGTAATTATTATAATGGGTTCGGGAGCGGACACCTGCGAAGAGACAATTGATTACCTTAACAGCAAGGGTGAAAAACTTGGAATGGTAAAAGTTCGCCTTTTCCGTCCCTTTAACGCGAAGATGTTTGTCAAAGCGCTGCCTTCAACAGTCAAGGCAATCGCTGTTCTTGATCGTACAAAAGAGCCCGGCTCAAACGGTGAACCGCTTTATCAGGATGTCCGTACTGCCATTGCGGAAATGCAGGCTTCGGGCGAGTTCTCCGGCAATCCGCTTGTTCTCGGCGGACGTTACGGCCTTGGTTCAAAAGAATTTACTCCGGCAATGGTTAAATCGGTATACGATAATCTGTCAGGCAAAAAGGTTGCCAACTTCATCGTCGGTATTCATGACGATGTTCAGGGAAAGAGCCTTGAGTACGATTCAAAGTTTGTAATTATAGAAGAAGGCTTAAACGAAGCCCTGTTCTACGGCCTTGGAGCTGACGGGACTGTAGGCGCCAACAAAAATTCAATTAAAATCATAAGTGAGGCGAAACCGGAACTTAACGCTCAAGCCTACTTCTCCTATGACTCAAAAAAATCCGGCGGCTTTACCGTTTCGCATCTTCGCTTCGGCACAGGGCAAATCAAACGGCCGTATCTTATCAATACGGCAGACTTCCTTGCATGTCATAAATTTTCATACATGGAAACATACGATATGCTTAAACGGGTCAAAGAAGGCGGAACATTCCTTCTCAACAGCCCTTTTAAAGCCGCCGATGTATGGAAAAATATTCCCACGGAAGCCCAGCAGCATATCATCGACAAAAAACTGAAGTTCTTTGTTATTAACGCGGCAGAAATTGCGCGTAACACAGGAATGGGCAGCCGTATCAACACGGTCATGCAGGCAGCTTACTTCAAAATTTCCGGCATACTTTCGGAAGCCGAAGCTGTAAAACGCATGAAGGAGCATATTGAACATTCCTACGGCAAGAAGGGCGCAGACGTTGTAGAAAAGAACTATAAAACCGTTGACGCAGCCCTAAAAGCGATAGAAGAAGTGAAGTATCCTTCCGGCGCCGAAGGCAATGTCCGCATGAAAAAGGCGTTTGCAAACGCCAGAACAAACTGGATCAGGGATACTCTTGGAACAATTACATTACAGGAAGGCGACAGTCTGCCTGTCAGCAGCCTTCCGGAAGACGGGACTTTCCCGACTGCAACCAGCCAGTACGAGAAACGCTCTGTTGCCGAACGTGTTCCAATCTGGAATCCGGAGGCTTGTACACAGTGCGGTATCTGTTCAGTTGTTTGTCCTCACGCGTGTATTCGTATGAAAAACCTCACCAATGATCAGGCAAACAAAGCTCCCAAAGGTTTTAAAACTGCGGAAATAAAACCCAAGGCAGTTGACGGAATGAAGGCGGCATTGGCTATTGCTTACGAAGACTGCTATGACTGCGGTCTTTGTTTAAATGTCTGTCCGGCGTGCAAGAATGCCGATAAACCTATGGCTCTTACAATGAAATCCTATGCTGACGATCACGACTTTCACACTGAGCAGGTTGCTGTTTGGGATTACTTCCTCAGCCTGCCAGAAACTCCGGCAGAAGGCGAACTCAGCAATCCAAAAGCGCTTGCATACAAACGCCCGTTGTTTGAATTCTCCGGCGCTTGCGGCGGATGCGGCGAAACTCCCTATATCAAACTTATGACACAGCTTTTCGGTGATCGTGCTCTCATCGGCAATGCAACCGGCTGTTCTTCGATTTATGGAGGCAACCTGCCGACTACTCCTTACTGTCAGCGTTCGGACGGAAAAGGTCCGGTGTGGGCAAACAGCTTGTTTGAAGATACTGCGGAATTTGCTATGGGCTTCCGTCTCACCTGTGACAAGCTTGCCCTTCATGCCCGTGAAATGGCTGAAAAAGCAAAGAGCGAAGGCATCGCTGCCGCAATCATCGACAAAATCCTTGCCAACAAACAGGAAAATGACGCAGCAATCGAAGAGCAGAGAAAAAATGTTGATGAGCTTAAGGCTGTTCTTGCAAAAGACTCAAAAACAACAGCGAAGCTGCTGCATTCATTAGCTGACAACTTTATTAAAAGGTCTGTCTGGGGATTCGGCGGTGACGGCTGGGCTTACGACGTTGGCTTCGGCGGACTTGACCACGTTATTGCTTCCGGCAAAAATGTGAACCTTCTCTGTATGGATACCGAAGTTTATTCCAATACCGGCGGCCAGATGTCCAAATCTACTCCGGTCGGGGCAATAGCAAAATTCGCCTATGCCGGAAAGGATATTGTCAAAAAAGATCTTGGCGCAATAGCAATGAGTTACGGCTATGTATATGTCGCTAAAATTTCACTGGGCGCAAATATGGCGCAGACCATCAAGGCCTTCCGTGAAGCCGAATCCTACGACGGTCCGTCACTCATTATTGCATACTCTCATTGTATAAACCACGGTATTGATATGAGCAAGGGATTGGAACAAGGTAAAGCAGTTGTAACAAGCGGGTTGTGGCCGTTGTACCGCTATGATCCGCGGCTGAAAGAACAGGGAAAAAATCCCTTCCAGCTTGACTCCAAAGACCCGACAACCAACCTTGAAGACTTCATGTACAAAGAAGTCCGCTTCAAGAGCCTTAAGGCAGCCGATCCCGCGCGCGCCGATGCTCTGCTTGCGAAAGCGAAAAAACAGGCTGAAAGAGTGTGGAAAGAGTACAAATATTTGGCGGAAAGACCCTTCTAGGAAAGATTGTAAAAAATAATGAAAAACCCGTAAGCGTGATAACGCTTGCGGGTTTTGTCTTGACAAGTCCATTGATTACATGGGGAAAATACGGTTATAATTATGATAACAGTATAGACAGTTATCTTAATTATAGAGAGAGAAAAAAAGAAAAGAAATGAAGACTATATTTGTTGTTGATGACAGCGATACTAATTTATCAATGGCTGAAGCTGCGCTTGAAGATACATATAGTGTGATGACAATGCCTTCAGCTATGAAAATGTTTGCTCTTTTGGATAAAGTACATCCTGATTTAATCCTTCTTGATATTGAAATGCCGGACATGGACGGGTTTGAAGCGCTGCGTACCCTGAAATCTGACGATTTTTGGCAGGATATTCCCGTCATGTTTTTAACAGGCCGTACAGATGCTGAAGTAGAGGTCCGTGGGTTTGAACTAGGAGCGGTGGATTTTGTTACAAAACCGTTTTCCGCGCCGGTACTTTTAAACCGTATAAAAACCCACCTTAATATTGATGATCTTATCCGCGAGCGGACTGCCCAGCTTCACCGGCTGCAAAACAGTATTGTGTCAGTTTTGGCAAACATGGTTGAAAACCGGGACAAGGGAACAGGCGGACACATTGAAAGGACTTCAGCTTATATTAAAATACTGATAGAAGAAATGAAGAAACGGGAAGTGTATATTGACGAAATCCGCGGATGGGATATTGAAAGAATGATTTCTTCTGCACGAATGCATGATTTGGGAAAAATATCCATTACTGATATCATTATGAACAAGCCCGGAAAATTAACTGAAGATGAATTTGACATTATGAAAACACACGTTCTGGAAGGAGAACGTATAATAGATGAAATTATCGCCCAAACAGGCGAAGGTGAGTTTTTGCGTAACGCAAGATTGTTTGCCGGATACCATCATGAACGGTGGGACGGGAATGGCTATCCTTATGGACTAAAAGGAACCGATATTCCGCTTCAGGGGCGGATAATGGCGATTGTCGATGTGTACGATGCACTTGTTTCTGAACGGCCCTACAAGAAAGCGTTTTCGACAGAAGAAGCGGTAAAAATTGTTATGCAGAGCTCCGGGACTCATTATGATCCAAAAATAGCTGAAGTATTTTTTGAAGTAAAGGATCTTTTAGAAGAAGTAAAAATAGGGTAATAACGCGTTCATCTACAGCGAATTTGATGAAGTTGTAAAAAAATAATTGATGATTATGAAAAAACTATTTAACTGCCGGATTTAATCAGCTCCAGTATATATCTGTCCATCAGGAGATTTTCCAAAGCCGCAGCAGGGGAGCGCAGCAATACATCGTATTTAGCTGTAAGCGCAAGACAGGCTTCTGCGTCTTCGGCGCTGTAGCGGCGTGCGGCGGCAATATAATCATCCTTTGCTTTGGGAGAGGACAGGCCTATTTTTTTCATTTCAAAACTGTTTGCTTCTCCATGATTTTCCAGCAGAGCAAGATAGTCACAGAGCTTCCTGAAACACCATGCAAGACCGGCAAGGATGCTCTGCGCGCTTTCTTTTGCAGCTAACATAACAGCGGCAGCTTCAAGGGCTTTTGAAATATCTCCCGTTGCTATGCGCGAAAACAGCGTAAATGCGGATTCTTCCCTGTTGTGTGACAGCCACTTTTCCAAATCTTCCCGGTTAACATAATTAACCGTGTTTTCCGTTCTGTCTTTTGGCAGGAAATGAACAAGGCGGGAACATTCACGTTTGAGCGCCGCCGTATTATTCTCTACCAATTCCAGAATGACGGCGGTGCTGTCATCATCAATGGAGAATCCTTCACGCCTGAAAAATTGCCGTATCCACTCATGTTTTTCCCTTTCAAACATTTCATAAAAAACCTGCCGGTTTGCTTTTGGGACTGCTTCATCAAGAGCGGAGGCAAGTTTAATTTCGTCTGAAAGCAAAACAAGAACTGTATTATCATCCATCCCTCTTATACATGAGACAAGAATTTCAATTTCATCCTTTTTTTTAATTAATTCCGCATTTTTTACAATGACAATGCGTTTTTCTGCAAAAAGGCTTTTAGTTTTTAAGGAGTCGGTTATTGTGCCCGCAGAAACTTCTCCGGCGTAAAACACCGATTCTTCGGCCCCGGAAAAACTTTTTCTTACAGCATCAAGGGCATCCTGTTTTTTTCCCAATTCAGGACCGAGAAAAATATAGGCCTTCATTTTTAATAATTGCGGATTATTCCGGAAAGGCGGCCGAGAATTTTTACATCTTGGCTGTATATCGGCTTATAAGCGGGATTTTCCGCCTGCAGCCTTATCCTGGAGCTTTCCCTGAAAAAACGTTTTAATGTTACAGCCTCGTCTATCACCGCGACTGCAATTTCTCCGTTGCGGACAGTGTTTTGTTTTTCAATAATTGCTGTATCGTTTTCAAGTATGCCGGCGCCTTCCATTGAATCACCCTTAACCTTAAGGGCAAAATATTTTTTGTTTTTTCTGAGCATCGAACTGTGCAGAACAATGTTCCCGTCAAAGTTTTCTTCCGCCAGAATTGGTACGCCGGCGGCGACGCTTCCAAGCAGGGGAATTTCCGTCATCTCTGACGAATCTTCATGTTTTGTATGGGTTAGCCCCATTGTCCGCGGACGTTTGCCGGACTGTTTCAAAAACCCTTTCTTTTTAAGAGCGGTAATGTGATCATGCGCTCCTTTGACAGAAATGGAATAATGATCCGCAATCTCCCTTATTGTGGGCGGGTAAGAGTTTTTTTTAAGATATTCAGCTATAAATGATAAAACCTCTTTCTGACGTTCTGTTAGTTCTTTCATGTCTCTCCCTTAATTATTCGCTCGTAAACGATGCCGCAGCAATGTTGTGCTTCTTTAATTTCGCATGGAGGTTGCTGGGATAAACCCCGACAGCCTCCGCTGCCTTTGATATTATACCTTTATTCTTGAAAAGTTGAAACTCCAAATAACATTTTTCAAAATTTTCTTTTGCTTCATTAAAACTGCGTTCAAAAATATCTTCAGGGAGGTTCCCTTTAATTTTGTGTTTTTTAATCTTTTTATTGAGTAACTTCCCAAGGTCTTCCCCTGAAATGCTGTCTCCTCTGTGCATTACCGCAATTCGTTCAGCCAGATTTTTCAGTTCACGCACATTTCCCGGCCACTCATGAGCCGTCAGGAATTCCACTGCGCCTGTTTCCAGCAGAACCTCCCGCTTAAAGGCTTTAAGAAAATGGTATAAAAGCACAGGGATATCTTCCAGCCTTTCCCTTAAGGGAGGAACATGAATTGGTATAACATTCAGCCTGAAAAAAAGGTCCTGTCTGAACCGGCCTTTCTCGCAGGCTTTTTCCAGATCCTGATTTGTTGCCGCGATGATTCGTACATCAGTTTCTATGGTTTTTTCGCCGCCCAGCCGTTCTATTTTTTGTTCCTGTATAACGCGCAGCACTTTTGCCTGCGCTGAAAGGCTCATATCGCCGATTTCATCAAGAAAGAGAGTTCCTCCATGCGCCAGTTCAAAGCGGCCTTTTCGTTTTGATATCGCGTCAGTAAAAGCGCCCTTTTCATGGCCGAAAAGCTCACTTTCTATCAATGTTTCCGGTATAGCGGCGCAGTTGATGTCAACAAACTGGTTTTCCGATCTGGCTGAATTCAAATGAATCGCCCTTGCAATAATTTCTTTTCCTGTGCCGTTTTCACCGGTAATCAGGATACGGGCATCACTTTCCGCCGCCTGTCTTATTGTTTCCCGGACATTTCCGATGGCGGCGCTTGTTCCGATTATTTCTTCTTTTATTATCCTGCTGATTCTTTTTAAGCTTTTATTTTCTTCCCTTAATTTTCTGATTGCCAGGGCATTTCTGCAGGTTGTAAGAATCTTATCAAGCGAAAGAGGTTTTTCCAGAAAATCAAACGCGCCAAGTTTTACGGCACGAACTGCCATATCTATATTTGCGTGCCCTGAAATCATTACTATTTCTACCGCCGGCCATTCTTTTCTGATTTTTTCCAGCGCATCAAGCCCGCCCATTTTTGGCAAAAGCACATCCAAAAAAATCAAATCAATTATTTCCCTGTTAAGTGTTTCAAGACCTGAAATTGCGTCTTCTGCCGTAAAAACCCTGTACTTTTCATCTTCAAGAATGGAAGCTACTGTATGCCTGATGCCGGGTTCATCATCTATAATTAATATTGCAGACATTATGATAACTCCGCCGGCAAGTCAATGTAAAATGTCGTTCCTGTTCCCTCTGCCGTATCAAACCAGATTGAACCGCCGTGATCGTTTACGATGCGTTCAATAATCGGAAGCCCAAGACCTGTGCCTGCTTCTTTTGTTGTGTAATATGGAGTAAAAACAAGATTGGTTTCCTGCTCTTTTATACCTTTCCCAGAATCTTTTATGCTTAGCCTGCAAAAACAGACTTCACGTTTTTTTAAGATATCTGTGCGTATTTCAATTGAACCTGAACCATTCATTGCGTCTATGGCATTAATTATCAGGTTTGTAAGGATCTGGGTTAATCTGTTTTTATCAATCTTGATTGAAATACCTGCTTCCACATAATCAATATTAAAATTAACGCCGGGGTATGAGTTTGAGTAAGTGTGGACTATTTCTTCTACCTGCTCACGCAGGATTGTCCAGACTTTTGCCGGCTCTGTTGGTTTTGACAAGGTTCTGAATTCATTAAGAAGCGAAGAAAGACCTTCTGTTTCCTGTATTATCGCCATCATGGAGCTTTCCAGAATTTCGCCGATATTTTCAGGCTCGTTTTGCCACCGGCGCAATACCCGTTCAGCGGAAAGTTTTATCGGAGTAAGCGGGTTTTTTATTTCATGGGCAAGCTGCTGGGCCATATTCTGCCAAATGGAAATTTTTTCGCTTTTTACAAGCGCCGCGCGGGATTTTTCAAGGTCCTGTACCATTGCGTTAAACGAACGTATAAGAAGGCCAAGCTCATCGTTGCGGCGTGATAAAATTTGAATGGAAAAGTTTCCTTCCGCTACGCGGCGTGTTGCTTCTGTTAATTCTACAATGGGATGAGTAATCCTGCGTGTAAATGAAATGGCAATAATAACTGTCATCAACAATGTAGGAAGGAAAAATACTATATAATAGTACAACAACAAGGGGCGGATATTTGCCCTTAGCATGTCTATTGTCTCAAAGTGCATGGTCTGATTTTCAAGAACATCTTTTCCCCAGTCAAAATCAGCTCCAAGCCCATAACTGATAACGCGGTTTATATTTGCCGATGGTCTTTGTATGTAACGGATGGTTTCAGCATCACGCGGCATTTCCCTTTGCGGGAACCCGTTTTCGTTTGAAGGCGGATACAGCAAACGGAATTTTTCATCGCCTGTAAAGGAAGCTTCCGCCCAATTGCCGTCTATAAACATAAATATCTGTACAGATGCAATGTTCTGCGGCAATCTGCTGCCTGCTGTGTTAAAGCGCGAAAAATCATTTTGTCTCAGGATATTTTCAAAGTTTTCAAGGTGCAGAGAATAATTATCGGCAACAAAACTGTTTGATGCTTTGATTGATGAAGAGCTGTCGATATTCTGCCAAAAGCGGACAATTTCCGTTAATGCTGTGGTTGTTATCAGTGTTATTGGGGTAATTGAGAAAATGACAATAAGAGTAAAGTAAAACAAAAGCCTTGCGTTGAATTTGCTTCCCGGACGGCGGTAAATAAAATCCATAATCAGGGAAAATACTGAAATTCCCAGAATAATTAAAAATACTACCGGAATGGTAAAGAAAACAATCAGGTTTAGCTGATCCGGCACATTGCCGTCTTCCAGAATTTCCGCAAAAAAATTACGGGAGAAAAACACCGTCAGGATACAAAGAAGAGAATAAACAAGTATTAAAACCCGCACCTTTATTATTGATTGTTCGGGATGTGATTTGGCGTTTTTCAAAAGCATTACTCCTGCCGGCTAAACAAAGTTTATAGCCAGATCATTCTTCTTCAAATTTTGATTCAAAGAGTTTTGCTACGGCATTTGCCGCCGCTTCTTCATCTTCTCCCTCGGCGATTATTTTTAATACCGTTCCGTAAGATGCTCCGAGAGTTATAATACCCATTATGGATTTTGCATTGATCCGGTCATTGTTTTTTTCTATGAAAATATTTGATTTGAAATTCTTGGTTGTTTGAACCAGAAGCGCTGAGGGACGGGCATGAATACCGGCTCTGTTTATTACTGTAACGGTTCTTTCAGTCATATCTGTTCCTATATTACATCATCTTGGCCAAAGAATACAGAACGGGCAGCGCCGCTCTCAATCCATTTAAGGATATTTTTGTTGAATTCCCTGGCAGCATGATAACCCATTGATTTTAGCCGTTCATTCATCGCAGCAGTCTCGATTATGATTGGAATATTGCGTCCCGGTTTTACAGGTATTATCAGCTTGGGTATATTTACTCCCAAAAGTTCAATTGTCTGATCCTGTGCGCCAAGCCGGTCGTAATTTTTTAAAGAATCCCATTCTTCAAGCTGCACAACAAGCTGGATTTCATTACGGTCTCTGATCGCTCTTACTCCAAAAAGATGGGTGATATTTATTATTCCCGGTCCCCGGATTTCCATGTGATGCCCGATGATTTTATTTGCTCCGGCGCCCATAAGCGTGTTTCCGTAAATACAATTAATTTCTACCACATCATCAGCGACCAGCCGGTGTCCGCGATGGATAAGTTCCAGGGCTGTTTCGCTTTTCCCTACACCGGAATCTCCCTGTATAAGAATCCCAAGGCCGTAGACTTCTACAAGTACGCCATGAACAACCTGGCGTGGAGAGAAGATTCTGGAAAGTATGCGCATTATTCTGGCTGAAAAATCCGCCGAACCCAGTTCAGTCTGCAGAATGGGGCATTGGGCTTTTTCGGCTATTTTAAAAAATTCATCGTGCGGGGTGTAATTATGGGTAAAAATACAACAAGGTATTTGATAGCTGAACATTTCTTCGATTGTTTTGGTTTCTTTCATGCTTTCAAGACGGCGTATGTAGGACATCTCGCCGCGGCCAAACAATTGAATCCTTTGATAGGCAAAATCTTCAAAAAAACCCATAATGGCGCCCATTGGCCTGTTTATGTCGGGAATATCAATTGTTCTTCCAAGTCCTTTCCTGCCGCCTATGCAGTGTAAATTCAGGGAATTGTGTTCTTTTAGATCGAGATCAATTAGGTCTAGGACGGTAAATACCCTGTCTCCCATAACTTCATTCTACAGGATATGCGCTGTCCATGCAATTGCTTCGTATGTATTGGCAAAAAGTTGATTTTTGGATATAGTAAACGAAAACGTATATATTTGGAGATACCATGCGAGTTTATAATTTTTCTCCGGGCCCATCGGCTCTTCCTTTGCAGGTTCTTGAAAGAGCTGCGTCTGAAATGTTAGATGCCAATGGCACTGGTCAGTCAGTAATGGAGATGAGTCATCGTTCAAAAGATTTTATGCCCATCATTGAAAAAACCGAAGCTTTACTCAGGGAACTTATGGGAATTCCTGCCAATTATAAGGTGCTCTTTCTGCAAGGCGGCGCTTCCTTGCAATTTTCCATGGTTCCCCTGAATCTGGCGGCAACAGATGTGCCCGGTAAAGGTAAAAAAGCCGCATATATAGACACCGGTGTTTTTGCAGACAAAGCGATAAAAGAGGGTTCAAAATATGCCGCTGTGGAAGTGAGGGCAAGTTCCAAAGACAAAGCATATACTTATATCCCCGAAGCTCCTGCGCCTTCAGCCGAAGATGCTTATTACCATATAACTCTAAACAACACAATAGTCGGTACAAGGTGGGATAAGATTCCTGATACCGGCTCTGTGCCGCTTGTTTCGGACGTTTCCAGCTGTATTCTTTCAGAGCCTCTGGATGTCAGTAAATTCGGCATCCTCTATGCCGGCGCACAGAAGAACCTTGGACCTGCGGGAACAACAGTTGTCATTATTCGCGAAGATTTAATCGGCCATGCGCCGGCGTGGGTGCCTGTGATGCTGCGCTACGATACTCACGCTGCTGAAAGTTCATTGTACAATACTCCGCCCTGTTACAGCATCTATGTTATCGGACTTGTTCTGGAGTGGCTGAAAAATCTTGGAGGCGCGGGAGCAATTGCCAAAATAAACAGGGAAAAAGCGGACTTGATATACAATTACCTTGAAACTTCAAAACTTTTTTATTCGCCTGTACAGAAACAGTTTCGCAGTTTAATGAATGTTACCTTTGTTCCTAAAGAGCAGGATGCGGAAAAGAAGACAGAGATTGAAAAACGTTTTGTGAAGGAAGCCGCCGCGGCAGGTCTTGTAAACCTTGCCGGTCACCGTCTGGTCGGCGGAATGAGAGCCAGTATTTATAACGCAATGCCCGTTGACGGAGTAAAAGCGTTAATCGGCTTCATGGAAAAATTTGAAAAGTAAAATTACAGGAAGGAAAAATATGTTTCGTATTCAAACATTAAACAAGATTTCGTCCATAGGATTGGAGCTTTTCCCCCGGGACAAGTATGAGATAGCCAGTGATATTCCCAATCCTGACGCTATTTTAGTCCGCAGCGCAGATATGAACAGTATGGAAATTCCTTCTTCTGTATTGGCAATAGCCAGAGCGGGAGCGGGATATAACAATATTCCTGTTAAGCGCTGCTGCGAAAGCGGGATAATTGTTTTTAATACTCCCGGCGCCAATGCCAATGCGGTTAAAGAGCTTACTCTTGCGGCTTTGCTTATTTCTTCAAGGGATATTATTGGAGGGATCAACTGGGCGGCGCAGATTGCAGACAAAAGCAATGCGGCGGAACTGGTAGAAAAAGAAAAATCAAAGTTTTCCGGGCCTGAATTGAAAGGCAAAACTCTGGGTGTAGTCGGTCTTGGCGCGATTGGCGTAATGGTCGCCAATGATGCAATTGCCCTTGGTATGGATGTTATCGGTTTCGATCCGTATATTTCCGTAGATGCGGCATGGAATCTTTCACGTGAAGTTATCCGCGCCGATACGCTCGAAAGCCTGCTGAAAAAGGCCGATTATGTAACTTTGCATGTCCCGTTGGGTGATACAACCAAAGGAATTCTGGATGCGGAGAAATTTCGTCTTATGAAAAAGGACGCGCGTTTGCTTAACTTTTCTCGTGATGCGCTTGTAAAAGACAGGGACATAATTGAGGCATTGAATTCCGGAGGATTGGGCGCTTATGTTACAGATTTCCCAAATGCTGAACTGTTAAACTGCAAAAAAGTTATCTGTATTCCGCATCTTGGGGCTTCTACACCGGAGGCTGAAGATAATTGCGCTATAATGGCAGTCAGGCAGATTGTTGATTATCTGGAAGCCGGTACAATACGCAATTCGGTAAATTTTCCGCGCTGCAAACTGGAACAGCGTGTTCCACACAGGCTGCTTGTTGTAAACCGGAATATTCCCAACATGGTCGGACAGATCACAACCAATCTTGCAAAAGCGAATATTAATATCGCGGACATGGTTAACCACCACCGTGACGACCATGGCCATAGTGTTATAGATACAGAGCAGGAAATCCCCGAATCTGTTCTGGATCAAATTCGCAAGGTAGACGGAATTATCAGAGTGCGCGCAATTAAAAAATGATTTCCTAACAAGTCAAATGCAGTCGTATTATATCTAGTCGACCAGAATCTTCAGAACTTCCTCAGGTGTTTTTGCTTTCAGAATCTCATCGCGTTTTTCTGAACTTTTAAATAAAAGGCTTATTTCCGCGAGAAACTGTAAATGCGGACCTGTTTTTTCTACAGGAGAAAGAGTCATGATGAAGATGCGGCATGGTTTATGATCCAGCGAATCAAAATCTACCGGTTTTTCCGAGATGCCTATACAGGCAATCAAGTCATCTATGGCGGCACATTTACCATGAGGAATCGCAATACCGTGTTTCATGCCTGTGGACATTTTTTCTTCCCTGTCCATTACAGCTTTCAACGCAGCTTCCCTGTCTTTTATTTTTCCTGTTCTTGTAAAAATATCGAGAAGTTCGTTGATGATTTCCTCTTTGGAGGAACCTTTAAGGTGAAGATTTATTGTATCCGCAGAAAGTACCGTTTTGAGATTCATACAGTTATTTTACATTAGGAATCCAAAAAAGTCAATTGTCGGCAAACAGAAGATATATTGAATGTGCTATTCCCTATATTCGTCTCAATTACTATAATTACTGCATTATGAAGACACAAACCACGCCTCCAAAGGCTAACGCTCACTGGGCTGATGAAACAGCAGCAAAAATTATTTTTGAAAAAGGTGAAAAAGAACTTTATGTATGCGCCTCCGGAATCACGCCATCCGGCACTGTCCATATCGGCAATTTCAGGGAAATTATCTCTGTGGCTCTTGTAGCCCAGGCGCTGAGGGATATGGGCAAAAAAGTGCGTTTTATTTATTCATGGGACGATTACGATGTGTTTCGCAAAATCCCCAAAAATATGCCTAAACAGGATGATCTTGAAAAATACTTGCGCTGCCCAATCACTATGGTTCCTGACCCTTGGGAGAGGGATTCAAGTTATGCACGTCATCATGAAGTTGATATAGAAAAAATACTTCCGGCTGTGGGAATAATGCCTGAATACCTGTATCAGGCAGAAAAATACAGGGCGTCTTTATATGCGCAAGGCATCCGCAAGGCGCTTGAAAAGCGTGATGTATTAAAAGACATTCTCGATAAATTCCGGGATGAGGATCACAAGATTCAGGGAGAGTGGTGGCCTGTCAGCGTTTTTTGCGAAAAGTGCAACAAAGATGAAACTGAAATAGAAGGCTGGGATAACGACTGGGGTTTAAGTTATCGCTGTAATTTATGCGGCTTTCAGGAAAAGGTTTGCCTGCGCAGCGCAAAGGGCGTCAAGCTGTCATGGCGCATTGACTGGCCGATGCGCTGGGAATATGAAAAAGTTGATTTTGAACCTGCCGGCAAGGATCATCACAGTCACGGCGGAAGTTTTGATACTGCCCGTTTAGTCTGCAAGGAAGTATACAGCTGGGATGCGCCAATTACTTTCCGCTACGATTTTATCGGCACAAAGGGACTTCCCGGAAAAATGTCTTCTTCTTCCGGCAATGTAATTACTATCGAAGATGTGCTGAAAGTGTATACGCCGGAAACAGCCCGCTATCTGTTTGCCGGAACAAGACCCAATACGGAATTCACAATATCTTTTGATCTTGATGTTATAAAAATTTACGAAGATTACGATAAAACGGAACGCATTGCATGGAAGATGGAAACCGCAAAAGACGAAGCTGCATATCAAAAAGAAAAGCGTATTTACGAACTTTCACAGATCCCTCAAACAGGTGAAGGAAAAAGCCCGCGAATCGAAGAAATAATTGCGCCTTACCAGATTCCTTTCCGTCATCTGTGCAACTTAATTCAAATCGCAGACGGCGACATTGAAAGAACGCTTGCGGATTTAGCGGCCGGCGGCAACGGGCCTAAACCAGAACAGATTCCGGCTCTCAGAGCAAGGGCTCTGTGCGCAAAATACTGGGTGGAAAATTGCGCCCCGGAAGAGTTTCGTTTCAGATTACTGCCCGCCGGAGGGGTTTGCGTCCTTGCGCCGGAGGAAAAAAACGCTTTGCGCATCCTGCGTGATGATGTGATTAGCAGGATTGAAGAATACAGCGATGACAAATCCTGCTCAACGGCAATATATGCCGCCGCAGAAAAAGCTGGACTTGACGGCAAAGCATTGTTCGGCGCGGCATATCAGGCGTTAATAGGCAAAAATCAGGGACCGAGGCTTGCGAATTTCCTTAGAGCAATCAGCAAAGAACGGCTTTTGGGGATCCTCGAGAAATATTAAGCCTCATTAACTGCTGTTCGAAGAAACTACGCTGAGAAAACGGTCTTTCTCCGCTTGGCGCTTTGTGGAGCCGCACATTGTTTTTTCTAAGGACAGTTTCAGCTTCATTGGGGATACCCTCGTCGGTGAAAACACCGGAAAGTTTGTTAAATCGAATAAGGCTATATGCGCCGCAGCGTTTAAATTTTGCGGCATCAGTCAGTATGAAAACATCCTTTACGCGTTCTGCAAGTTTTGCCGCGGTTTCTGCCCGCAGGTAATCGCTTCCGGTAAATCCGAATGCGGGAATAAATCCATCTACGCTCAAAAAGAATTTGGCAGGAAACAGATTCTCTGCGCTTTTTGTTATCATCGGCCCGACCAGCACATGGGAGTCCGGAAGGTAATTACCTCCCAGAAGAATCAATTTAGCGCCCCGTAAATGGCGTACATAATTAATAATATAAATCGAATTTGTAATAATGGTAACATTTTTTTGGGAGAAGGCCAGTTCTTCAGCAAGCAAAGCGCAGCAGGAACCGGACTCAATCATTATTGTTTCGCCTTCTTCCACTATTTGCGCCGCAGCCATGGCAATTCTTCGCTTTATCGAATGATTAATCGCCATGCGTTTGCCTTCGCCGTCCGCGCCATCCAAACTCGCATATCCATGCATACGGCGGATTATGCCTCGTTTTTCCAGATAATCCAAATCTTTGCGGAGTGTTACATGAGAGACATCCAGCATTTCAGAAAGAAGCGTTACTTTAACGTTCTTGTTAGCTGATAGAATATCAAGGATCTTTACAGCCCTTTCTTTCATTGCTCTCCAAACAAATTATTGATCGCCGGTCAAAGAGTCAGGATCATTTTGCCATGTGATAAAAATGAGATTTCTGTCAACATTGACAGCCAATTCTGTTCCATTTACAAGAGAAGTTGGGCTTGTGCTTCCTGAAACAATATTGTGTGTTATATGATTTATTCCGGGTAAACGTAAACTGATCTGCCGTGAGCCCAGGCCGTCCTTCCACAAAACCAATGCGCCGCCGTCAGGTTTCATAAACCAAAATGTCCGTACGGAGGAAGGAAGTCTGTTTTGCCCGGGTATCCGTGTAAAAAGAATTGAATTCGGTATATATTGCGCGCATAAACGAAACGCTTCGGCGCCTTTGGATGTGTAATCTTCTGTGCTTCTTACAAGGCCGAAAAAATCTTCCGAATTTTTTCCGGAACGTTCAACAGGATCAAATAAATGATACCAGAATATTTTTTTGGCTCCGTTTGCAGTCAGCAGCACCCAGTTTTTTATTATGTACTCAGGAAATCTTTCTTCTTTTACTCTTGTGGGATATCTGCCTCCGGTAGGATAACCTACTTCTGTTACCCAAATGTTATCTCCAAATCCGTAATCACCGGCAATTCTCCTGAACCTGTTGTAAAGTCTTGCGGAGCGGGCAGGGTTCAACTCATAAGGATGGAATGCCGCGCCGTCTGCTTTTTCCATTGCGCCGGATTCAAAAAACTGTCTTATGAATCCTGTTGGCAGCCCCACAGGCCCCCAGTTAAAAGCGCCTCCCAAAAGAACTGCCTCGCTGTCTACTTCCTTTATTACATCGGCTGCCTGACGGAATAACTCTATAAATTCCTCTTTTGTTCCGGTCCAAAAATGAGCATTTGGTTCATTCCAGATACACCACGCGCCGATTCTTCCGCGGTAATGTTCTGCTGTTCTGCGCACATACTCAAGAAAATCAGGGATTTGCTCCGGCGGAACGTAATAGCGTCTTACGGTTTTACCTTCAGACCTTGTTAAACCGTAAGCCAGAACGCCGAGTACTTTAATATCTGCAGCAATACCATTATTTACTATGGCGTCATAGGCCCCTAAGTTCCATACACCCTGTTCCGGTTCTATGTTCTCCCAGTAAAAAGTATGAAGATTCCACTTTACGCCCATATGATCAAGCAGGTCGTATTCTTTCTGAGTGCCGGTTCTGTCGCCATGAACAATTCCGGCAAAACTGTCAGGGATATGTCTGCCCTCAGGAGGAACAGAATTTGAAACAGAAACGCATGAAAGCGCTGACAAAAATACCAGCAATAAAACTACAGTATTTAATGTCTGTTTCATATTATATCTCCAAAGATTTGCTTTCTATTTTTTCGATTATATAGGCGGTGAACTCTTCCAGTTTCATTGCCGGAAGCTGTCTGCCATCCCGCAGACGAATGGAAACTGTGCCTTCATCTGCCTCACGCTGACCTACAACGAGCATATATGGTATTTTTCTTGTCTGGCAATTGCGTATTTTCGCGTTCATCCGTTCATCGCCAAGTTCTGCTGTTACGCGCAAATCTTTTGCCCTGAGGGCTGCGGCGGCTTTTTCGGCATATTCGTTAAATTGTTCCGCGACAGGAATTACGGCAGCCTGCTCCGGCGCGATCCAGACAGGGAAAGCGCCGCCAAAGTGTTCGATGAGGACGCCGAAGAAACGTTCCATGCTGCCCAGAAGAGCGCGGTGAATCATATAGGGACGTTTATGCTGACCGTCAGTATCAACAAATGTCATGTCAAAACGCTCAGGTTCGTTAAAATCGAACTGAATGGTTGTCATCTGCCATTCGCGGCCAAGGGCATCTTTGATTTTCAGGTCAATTTTTGGACCGTAAAACGCGCCGCCGCCTTCATCGATTTCGTAAGAAAGACCCTCGGCGTCTATCGCGTTACGCAAACTAACAAGCGCGGCATCCCATCTGCTCTGTTCGCCCACGCTCTCCTGCGGCTTTGTTGCAATATATGCTTTTATATCATCAAAACCAAAAACTTTCCAAAGATGCAGGCTGAAACGCAGTACTTCGCGAATCTCGCTTTCCATTTGTTCGGGCGTGCAAATAATGTGGGCATCGTCCTGTGTAAAGCCCCGTACCCGCAGGAGTCCGTGCAAAACGCCGGAACGTTCATAGCGGTATACTGTTCCAAGTTCCGCCCATCGAAGCGGCAGATTGCGGTATGAATGTCCCTTGCTGTTATAAATCAAAATATGAAACGGACAGTTCATCGGTTTGATGAAATATTCCTGCTTGTCAATTTCCATCGGACTGTACATATTTTCATTGTAAAAACCAAGATGCCCTGATTTTTCCCACAGCCATTTTTTTCCGATGTGAGGTGTAAATAGTATCTCGTAACCGTTTCGGTAATGGAGCTGCCGCCAGAAATCTTCGATGGCAACCCTCATTCTGCCGCCGTTTGGATGCCAGTAAATCAGGCCCGCGCCGGCGTCTTCGTGCGTTGAGTAAAGATCCATTTCCCTGCCGACACGGCGGTGATCTCGTTTTTCAATTTCTTCAAGAAAAGCAAGATATGTTTTTAAATCCTTGGGATTTTCCCAGGCAGTTCCGTAAATGCGGGTGAGCATGGGGCGGTTTTCATCCCCGCGCCAGTAAGCGCCGGCAATATTCTGCAGCTTAAAAGCGGCAGAGTTTATTTCTCTTGTATTGGCAGTGTGCGGCCCCCGGCAAAGATCAGCCCATTTAACTGCGCCGTCAGCAGTGCGATTCTCATAAATGGAAATTTCCTCGTCTGCCGGCAGTTCATTGATAAGTTCGGCCTTGAACTGCTCGCCGGAAAAACGCTTCAGCGCCTCATCGCGGCTCACTGTAACTTTTATAAAATCCTGCCGGCTGTCAATGATTTTTTTCATCTCTGCTTCAATAGAAGGAAGATCTTCGGCAGTAATAGGCCGAGGCAGGAGAAAATCGTAATAAAAACCATGCTCTATGCTTGGACCTATGGCGGTTTTTGTTCCCGGAAAAAGATAAACTACAGCCTGAGCCATGATATGACTCACAGAATGACGTATTGTTGCTAACTTTTCGGAGTCTTGAGGTGTTTTGATTTCAGACATTCGCAAAGAGTAACATATCTTGATAATTAAGTCTATTGTAAGCTATCTGCTGTTTGCTAACGAATTGTATAAAAGTTTTAAAAAATAAAAGAAAATCAAAAAGAGGGACACATCTAAACAGCAAAACCCAGCGTTTCTTTAATGGCTGTTTCCAAAAGCCTGGAATAATTAAGCCCTTCCGATTCGGCGGCAACTTTAAGCCAATGGGGAATGGTTACAGTTGTTTTCTCCCGTCGGTTATTTATTTCATCCTTGACCATATCAGGGTAAACAGATATTGGAACTACCATATCGCCCGCTTCTATACCAAATATTTTATCAGTACGCTCCGGTAATTTTTCTCCGTCTTTTTCCATGCCGTATATGTGCAGCGCCAGCGCTTCTTTTGCCATTTGCATTGCATGGTCAAAGTTATCGCCACAGGAAACACAACCTGGAATATCTGGAAAATAAATGCTTATCCCGGGGGTTTCGTCAGTTTCAAAAACCGCAAGGTATGTAAATTTTCGCATATAACCTCCTAATTCAGACCAGCTTGCCTAAAAATACTGTGAACAGTGCCTTTTTTCAAATCGCCTTTATGATTAGGAACCGTTACACGACCATTTTTCGACAGGTGTTTGAGCTGGATATGGGAGCCGTTCTGTTCGTATGTAAACCAGCCATCTTTATGCAACAGTTTCAGTATTTCACGTACCGTCACATAAAGAGTATACGTATATTTTGTACGTATGTCAACAAGAAAAAACAGTGAAACAATTTTAGTTGTTTCATTATAACAATTAGGTTCTCCGTCTTCTTGTTAATAACCGATTGTGTTATATTGTCACTATGGAATTACTTGCTCCCGCCGGTTCGCCCGAAGCGCTTGACGCTGCTGTCGGGGAAGGTGCGGACGCTGTTTATCTTGGCCTTAAGGATTTTAACGCCCGGCTTAGAAGCACTAATTTTACATACGCCCAATTTGAAAGCGCGCTGCGTTCGCTGCGCCGACTGGGGAAAAAAATTTATGTTACGGTGAATACTGTCTTTGAACAGCGCGAAGCAGATCGAATGTACCAACTGTTAAAATACCTTGCCGCACAGCAGCCTGATGCTCTTATCGTGCAGGATTTCGGCGTTATCGCCATGGCAAGGACGGAATTTCCTTCGCTCAGGCTTCACGCTTCTACACAGATGAACATTGCCTCCGCAAGAGGAGCCAATGCCCTTTCACGTCACGGCGTTTCCCGCGTGGTTCTCGCACGCGAACTTTCTCTTGAAGAACTACGCAGCATAAAAAACGAAACCAACCTCGAACTTGAAGTTTTTGTTCATGGAGCCCTTTGCATCAGCGTTTCGGGCATCTGCCTTTTTTCAAGTTTTCTTGGCGGCAAATCCGCGAACCGCGGAATGTGCACTCAGGCATGCCGCAGAATGTACCGCCGCGCTGACGGTAATAAAGACGGCGAAAGCGGCTATTATTTCAGTCCCAATGATTTGCAGTTATTGGAGAGAGTGCCGGACCTGACAGAAGCCGGAATCGCCGCTTTAAAAATTGAAGGCCGCATGAAAAGCGCGTCTTTTGTCGGCGGTGTAGTGTCCGCATACCGTCTTGTTGTGGACGCTGTTGATCATGGTGATGAATACGAAATTCGGCGCATTATTGAAATTGGCTGTGAGATACTTCGTGATGATTTTGCGCGGCCTAAAACCAGATAC
>JAIRUY010000146.1 GCA_031254175.1 Treponema sp. | reverse complement strand
TTGGTGAAAACCTGCAATTCAACGGGCGCGGTTTTCAAAAAAGGCAAACGTTCTTCGGCATCTTCGCAGAACATAGACAACACGGTGCAGTACTTGGCTGTTGTGCCGCCGGAAAGTGCAATACCATGCTGCATATCAACACCGGGAATATCTTTTAAAGATGTGTTGTTCATTTGTTTGTCCTGTTCTTTGTCCTCTTTTTTTTCTGCCTGCAATAAAGTTTCCGGACTCTGTTTGTCCCTTATCCAACTGTTCAAAGCCGCGTCAAGTTCGACAACTTCAACGGGTTTTGCCAGGAAGCCGTCAAAACCTTTTGAAAGAAACATCTCTATGTTGCCCACCAGCGCATTGGCTGTAAGAGCTATTATTGGAACCCGTGTTTTCTGCGGCTGCTTATCTTCCCAGACGCGAATGTTCCTTACTGCTTCGATGCCGTCCATTACCGGCATCATGTGATCCATGAACACCAGATCATATTTTTTTCCTGAACAAACCTTATCAACGGCTTCCTGCCCCGACGCTGCTGTATACACTTTGATACCGTATGGTTCGAGCAGCCCCTTTACGACCTGAAGATTCACAGGCACATCATCTACAACCAGCACTTTGCCATAAGGCATCCATGAATGGTCAATGATCTTCTCGCTATTCAGATCTCTGTAATGGAACTGTTTAAGTTTTTCCGCGATTTCTTCTCCGATCCCTTTTCCTTCTACAAGGCCTTGTATGATTGTTACTGTAAAAGTCGAGCCGTGGCCGTATTTGCTTGTTACAGTGATATTACCGCCCATCATTTCCACAAGTTTTTTGCTTATCGCAAGACCAAGTCCCGTTCCTTCCACATCTCTGTTTTCTTTTGCGTCAAGCTGAGTGTAGTCAGTGAAAAGTTTATCTATATTTTCAAGACGTATACCTATGCCGGAATCCTGAACGGTGAAACGGAGTATCACTTCTTTTTTACTTATATGCCCCATGATACAGCAATACTCCCATGAAACGGCAAGGATTATTTTCCCTTTTTGTGTGTATTTGATTGCGTTGGAAAGGATATTGGTCAAAATTTGTTTTACTCTCAGTTCGTCACCGAACAGTTTTCGGGGAAAATCCCCGTCGATCTCCAGTACAAACGTAATGGGTTTGGAGCCTATCCGAACGACGTTTTGATTTACTGTGTCATTGATTAATGACGCTGTTTCATATTCTGCCGGATTTATTTTAAAACCTCCGGCTTCAATTTTGGAAACATCCAGAATATCGTTGATGATGCCCAGAAGGGATGAGCCTGACCGGTGTATCTGTTGTATGTCATTTCTGCTGTCATCCAGCAGTTTGCCGCGTGTAAGAACAATCTCCGAGAGTCCTATTACTGCGTTTAAGGGAGTACGTATCTCGTGACTCATGGTGGCAAGAAAACGGCTCTTTGCCTGGTTTGCCAGAAGCGCAATCTCTGTCTGTTTTTTCAGCTCTTCGGTACGTCTGCTGACTGCTGCTTCCAGAATGATGTTGCTCTCTTCCAGCCATGTATTCATGTTATTGAATCTCTGGAACATGGAAAAGAACATTCCTATTTGGAGCACAAAAATGCTGTATATTTGAAAATCGATAGCATTGAAAAAGAAAGAGAAGCCAAAAGCTGCCATAAGGCAAGAAGAACAGGCGATAACTATAAGAACTGTACCGATCCTGATGTGAAAATTAAGCCAGTCAGACTGCATATTACCGTTATTTCCGGTTCTCTTCTTTTCAAAAAAATTGTAATAAATTACATCATAGAAAAAAACATAGAACATATAGATGTACATCAAGATTTGCAAATTATGAATTATGTATAAGAGGGATCGAAGATTCATAACGAACAGCAACGAGCTTAAAAAAAGGCAGACAGCGGTGAAGATTTTTGAGGTTATAGTAACTTTCCCCCTTCCCGTTGTTTCTATAACTAAACCTAATGAGGGAAACAGCAAAAGTTGAGAAAAAATACTTATCTTTAATATGATATCTGTATCTAAAATAAAATAATAAATCATGGAGCTTGCTGAAGTGGAATTAATGCACAGCAGAATTGAGAAAATACCGTAGAAAAGGTTATAGAGCTCCTCTTTTCGTTTGACGGAAAGGAATAACAACAGATAAAAAACGCCGACAGAACCAAAAAAACCCGCTAACACAACATACAGAAAATTCTGATTCCGGCGTTCAATAATCCGATAGTCATCAATGTAATGATCTCTTTGAAAATCTAATCCTGTAAAAAAAGAAAAGGGACTCCCAAGAATTCTAAATGCAAGAATATTTGTCCCGCCTGTTATAAGAGATTTTTCCAGAGGAAATTCCGCCGCCATTACCCGGCGGGTTTTAATCTGCCCGCTTTCACTTATATGCATTTCAGAACGTACAAGGCGTCCATTTAAATAAATCTCCCAATTCTCTCCGATTTGTCCCAGAAAAATTCCGGGTACTATTGAAAGATCACTGTCAAGAAAGTTCATGGCATCGGTGTCCATTTCTACCTGAATAAGAATTGTAAATTCCTCAACAGGCTTTTCGTGAAATGAAAAAGAATTCTTTGGCATATCCGGCAGCGAAGAGTCCCTTATCAACAGAGAACCGGATTGAAAACGTACCCATCCATTGTTAATGTTAAAATTACCGGGAGAAATATCCGCCTGATTAAATCCCCTTTTTACATAGGCAGGATAACTCATAAGATCCCGGTAGAGAGGTCCTTGTTCACCGTTGTTTTGCCCATGCCATTGATACAGAAAAAAAGCCAATGTGGCGGCTAAATATAAAACAAGAATGATGAGTCTTGATGGCTGGGCTTTAAACTTATTTATCATTTAACTTTACTCTCTAATAATGGTATTATTTAGCATTATTATACCGTATATTATGAGTTTTTGAGTTTTTTTATTTCTTTTGTTATATAAAACATATTTATCCCGGCGCCGTAAATATTTATTATGGCGACCGGTATGCTTCCAATAAAAAAAGCATAAATAAAGAAACAGACAGAACCGGTCATATTAAGAATACGAAAAGAAAGACCGCCCTTTATGGTTATTGATATTGCTATAAAAACAGATGCAAGGTAGCCTAGTATTTCAATCATTTTTCCTCCCGGTTTTTAAACCTGCCAAATATCCAATTCCCCAAAGACCTGCATCATTACCGAGAGCTGCCGAGGCCAGAATAACATCTCCAAAACTGGGCATGATATAACTGTGTATTTTTTTTCGCAGTGATTCGATAACATAAGCTTCTTTCATAATACCACCGCCAAGTATAATAAGAGAAGGGTTGAAAATGTGAATTAGACTGGCAAGCCCGTATAAAATTTCATCAATCCATTTATCGACTATTTCTCTTACAGCCGCCTGTTCCAAATTCATAATTATTTTTCTGCCGTCATCCAGTTCCGGCAAGACAGCCTGCACATTTTTTACAAGGGCAGCCGTACTTGCATATTTTTCATAATAACCGGGACAGGTTTTGCTTCCATGAGTAATGATGTGGCCTATCTCGCCGGCAGAAAACGAGGCTCCTTTAAAAATCTTTCCGTCAATTACGACTGCGCCGCCAATTCCGGTACCATAAGTCAGGCACAGGAAATTTTTGTCTTTGGCTATTTGTCCGTTTCCAAAAACAGCTTCGCCGATGGCTGCGGCGTTTACATCATTTTCGACCACAACGGGGACATTGAATGTTTCCTGAAATATTTCCTGAATTTTTATTCCGGTGTAATCCGGTATATTTTGGTTTGCGTATTTGATGATACCCTGTTCGCTGTCAACCTGTCCGGCTGTAGATATGCCAATACAATCCAATCCCGAATGTTCCGCAATAATCTTTTTCGCGGTTTCCATAAGATGCAGACCGCCAAGCCGGGCATTCGCCGGAAGTTCTTTTCTTTCTGATAACTCTCCGTTTTCAAAGACACCTGATTTTATCGCGGTTCCGCCAATATCCAGCACAGCAATTTTCATACTTCGTCTTTTTTCATTGCGTTGACAAAACGCCGGGTAATCAGCATCGGCCGGGTTATTGCGGAACCAACTACAGCGGCATATATACCGCAGCGCACCGCAAGCCGCAGTTGTTCCGGTGTCCAGATGTTTCCTTCCGCAATAACCGGTTTGCCTGAGTTTTTTACAAGTTCTGAAATCATTTGATAATTGGGCGTAATATCGTTTCGTGCTTGTGAAGTTTCTTCGGTGTACCCGTATAAAGTCGTTCCTATTAAATCGAATCCCATGACTGCCGCATCCATGCCTTCCTGATAAGTTGCGCAATCTGCCATAAATAATTGATGAGGATAATTTTCCCGCACTTTGCGAAAAAAATCCGCCAATGTTTCGCCTCCGGGGCGCAGCCGGTTTGTTGCGTCCATGGCAATAATTTCACAGCCGCATTCTGCGAGCGCATTTACTTCGTTTATTGTTGGTGTAATGTACACCGGACTTTCCGCATAAACCGTCTTGATAATTCCAATAACCGGAAGCGGGACAGTTTTTTTTATCTCGCTGATATCCTGTGCGGAATTTGCCCGTATTCCGGCCGCGCCTCCAAGCATTGCGGCTTTTGCCATTCGTGACATGATGAATGACGAATGCAAAGGCTCATCTTCCAATGCCTGACACGATACAATAAGGCCGCCTTTTATTTTATCCAAAACATTCATTTTTTTGCCTTATTCAAGTTCAATTTCCATTCCTATTTCAAACATCCTTTTCCATGGCGAATATACATTTTTTATTTTTACCGGATGCTTTTTGCTTAACTTTAAAGTTTCATAATGCTTTTGCAATCTGTCCCTGATAATATTTTCCGCTTCTGTTAATGATGGCGCTATGTCGCTGTCATTAATCCGCATTTTTGGCAATTCTTCAGCAGTTACTTCGTGTCTTACAACAGCCTGATAACAGCCGTCTTCGATGATTCGATACAGTAAATTGTGCAGATTGACGCTTCCGCCAATGCAGGCCTGTGCCAATGTCGTGCCCAATGTATTGCAATTAGTATTCCAGCCCGCGTAACTTATCAGCTTGTCAATGACATCCAGCTCGTCAAGATAACGGATAAGCTGAATGTCGCCGCCATTACAATAAGCGCTGTCGCAAACAGCGACGGGTTTTCCCGATTCAATGTAGTCCTTGATCTGCAGCGTAAAATCCGGCAAGTTGCGGCAGCTTGAATAACTGATGTCAAATTCTTTTTCATAGGTATCCTGCATAAATTTTCCCGGAGAATTAACTGCCAGAACAAAGTCTGCCGCTTCGGGATCTGTTGTCAATTTTGCATTGCATACCCTGACATGGGATTTCAGGCTTTCAAACATCGGTCTGTCTTCGAACAGAGGTACAATGGTTGGCCCCAGTACTGAAGCATAAAACGGATAAATTTTCGGGCTTATTCCTTTGTGGTCATGCCATGCTCTTGTTAAAAGAGAAAGCGCTACTTCATCGGCTCCGGGATAGATCATCACCTTCATATCCATGTTTTTATTTTTAATCTGATTGATGATATTTTTTTGAGAAATAGCCGTATAACCGTATGGAGAGGAATCGTCCTGAGGAATTACCAGAAAATCAATAAACCCTGATGCCAGATAATTGACAACTTCTGTATTGATAAATTCATTGAAAGTTCTTCTGTGTTCGTAATCGTTAATAATTTCCTGCGGTATCTTTATCTTTTTCAGTTCTGTACGCTGCTGTTCATCCAAACCGTGCCTTTCCAGATAATCCAGCAGATACTTTCTTCTGAACAGGGCATAACCGTAATTCGCATAATAATCCGGTTCTTCATCGCTTGAGTCGTACTGCGGCGTTCTCATAACGCAGTTAAAAGCATATATTTTGACATTTGGATATTTGCTTTTTATTTTCGTAATCACTTTAAGACATGATAATGCTTCTTCCCTGTTTAAATAATGAAGCCTTGACGGAACTAATCCGCCATAGACAAGCATATCAATTGACATGACAATATTTGTGCAATCTGCCGCATTGTTGATTAAGAACAGCTCAATTTCTCTTGCGTCCGCCGCCCTTTTCTTGTCTCCCAGAATATTCCTGTCCGGCACGATGACCTTGATTTCACTATTACTGTTCCCAATCATTTGCGGAAACACATAGTTACAGGGCCTTTCATCCAGAGGCAGAAGAAGAGTTTTCATGATCAACCGGTCTTTACGCCGGCAGCGTCAATAAAAAACAAAGAATTTTCTTTTAATTTATTTAACGCTTTTTCCCAAACAGCCTGTGCGTCCAGCACATAACAATCCGCATTTAAAACTTTTCCGAACGTATAGTCTGTTTTGTCAAGCACATCAAGTATTCTTTCATAGCGCTGCTCGACATTATTAAAATTATGAGACAGTATATTGGTTTTCACGGATTTTCCGTCCGGCAGGACAAGAACATAATCGTAATTTGCGCCGTAAAGGTATGCAGGGACAACCATTTCTTCTATCCCGTGCATCGACGTATTTGGCTTAAGGGTACACCCCAACATCACAA
Organism: Treponema sp.; assembly: GCA_031254175.1. GTDB lineage: Bacteria > Spirochaetota > Spirochaetia > Treponematales > Breznakiellaceae > WQXQ01. The sequence continues at coordinate 34 of JAIRUY010000146.1, read as the reverse complement.
TTTTTCCGTTTCTTCGTTTTAATTCATGCAGGGG
>JAIRUY010000040.1 GCA_031254175.1 Treponema sp. | reverse complement strand
TGGACCGACACGGATGTACCCATTGTCGGTGACTCGCTGACTGACGATCGTCTCAAAAGCGCGAGAGTTACACAGGCAATGATGACAAAAGGCAAAACTCCTGTTGTAATGGTAGGAAGGTTCAAAAATGATTCAAGCGAACACATTGACACTAACATTATTTCCTCAATTATGGAAATGTCCATTTTTAACTCAGGCAAGCTTGACTTTGTTTCCTCAGGCGATGTCAGGGACGAACTCCGCGCTGAACGGCTTGATCAGCAGGAACACGCAAGCCCTCAGACCATGGCAAGGCTGCGCAGTGAAACAGGCGCAGATTACCTGATGACAGGCTCTGTAAGATCAATTGTTGACAGGGAAGGAAATCAAACTGTAAGAAGATATTATGTTACTGCGGAGCTACCCGATATAGAAACCAATCAACGACTGTGGATTGCCCAGAACAGTGAAATTAAAAAGTTAATCAGAGTCAGGAACAACACGCTTTAATTAGTGTCTGTCCACAAAGTCGGTTACTTTGCGGACAGACCTTGCATTTTCTCGCCTTTAGGCTGCGAAAATGCGGTCTTTAAGGTAATCTGTCTATAATGTGTCCACATTATAGACAGACACTAATTAACTGGCAATTCATAAATAGCCTCGCTGCTGTCGTACAGTGAGGCTATTTTTTTTACATCCGCGTTTATTTTTTCACGTACAGCATCAGTAATAAGAGCGCGCGCATTCAGGCGCACAGTCTTTGATACAAGCACCCGCGCACGAACAGAAGACCGGCCGCTGACAGAATAGCCTGTTTCCGGCGACCAGTAAAAAGCGCACACACCTGTATCAATGCCAAAACGCCATGTGATTTTTTCGTTTTCAAGCAATTTTCTGACCATGCTGCATGCCTTGTTTACAGGATCAAAAGATGTCTTTTCCAGAGGAGAGCCAAAACAGACAAGAACCGTGTCAGCTTCAAAACCTGTAATTACAGCGCCGCAGGAATAAGCGGCTTCTTTTATCAATGAGAAAAAAATCTTTTTTGCCTTTCCGGCATCATGGAGCTTTTCCTGGTCTTCCCTTTTCAGTAAATTTATATCTTTTATGGCGATGACAGCGGCGGTTTTTTCGACAACTTCAGAAATGCCCGGTTTTCCAAGGCAGATCAAATGTTTCAGAACATCAGTGGAAACTGCCATACCATAAGCTCTGCGGAAACTGCGCCCTCTATAGTTTTTAATGACGCATTTACAGCAAAAAATGACAAAAATGCCCGCAAGAGAAGAAATTAAAACAACTAAAGGTTCAATCCAAAGGAACGAATAAATAAAAATTATACTCATTACAATTGAAGAAAAAATACTTAAACAAATCCCGCAGAGTAAAACCATAAAAGGACGCGTCATAAAGACAATCAGCAAAACAGCAAAAGCCGCACAAATTGACCAAATCAGCACATATTTATTTTTTGCCGGCTTTACATGATGCCCGGTAAGCATTGCGTTTGCGAGAATGGCAGATGACAATGCGTGCTTTTGGCAGCCCATTATACAATATGAAAAAAGAAGTTCTTTTTGCAGCATTAGATGAATTGCAGACAGTTTTTCGTATTCTTCACGCATAACTTCTAACGACTGTATCAATTCTTCATCAATCAGATCGTGTTCTTTGTTAAGGAATTCTTCCAGATTGATAAAATAATTTGAACGGGCAGCCGCCCATTCACTCCTGTTTTCTTCATTTGGAAACTTCAACATTTCATCCCGAAGCGTCAGCGCGTAATCGCCAAGAAACAGCGGCGCATCTTCCGGCAGGGTTTTAGAAAAAACGCCCAGTCTGTCCGCGTTGACCAATGCGTCGCGCACTGCTCTCTCAGATTCTTTGTATTCACGAAAAAGCGAGATGTCAATCATTCTGAAATCACTGTTCCACGGTGAAATGATGTTTCCATCCCTGTCCAGCAAAATATCGAATTCTTCTTCATCGGCCTTTTGCAGGTACAAAAACTTCTGGTTTTCAACAGTTTCAATCTGCGATACCAAAAAACGGCTTCTGAGATCGCCGAATACAGGATGTTCAACCGAAGACTGCGGATCTATGGGCTGAACGCGCCTGAGCCTCCCATCCTTGTCAAAAATTGGGTCCAAATCTACTTCTATGTAATTGCCGAATACGGCGATTGCGCGAAGCAGTTCTTCTTCCCTGTTAATTAACGCTGAAAGCAATCGATCCCTGCCCTGATCCGACAGCTCTACGAGGCGATCTACATAACCCGGAGCCTGCACAGGAGAAACAAAGCCGGAACGAATGGCATGAAATAAATTCCTTATGTTTGAGCCAATAATGTAATATTCATCCACAAACCTCCGCCTGATCTCGGCTTCGGTTAATGTTACAGGTGATGATGAAGGAGAAACTCTGCCCGCCATTATTAAATTTGCCGCCTCCATTTCTATCAGCGTAATCAGCACCGAAAAAATATCGCTGCTTTCAATAAATTCTTCTGTGTTTATAATTAAAATTTCACGGGCTGCGGGAGGCTGTTTCTGCCGGTCAAGCAGAAAATCATAATGAAGCCCCAATCCGGGACCTGAAAAAATCCAGTTAACAAGAAACGCCGTTCCCGCCGCACAGACTAAACCTGCAAGAAGCAGCAAGAATTGTGTTTTAAGGGAATATTTAACCGGCACTCATCCCTCCAAAACTATTTCGCCGGTTATAAACGGACACGCTTCTTCTTTACCGTCCGGTATGATCATAAGTTCTCCGTTTTCTCCGATACCGTCAATGCGGCCTTTAATTTCCATGCCTGAACCGGCTTCCCCTTCCATAAAAATAATTTTTTCATTTTTTTTATACAACCGCTGTACTCCGGAAACTCCGCCCGGAGGACCTTCGACCCCGTAGTTAGCTGAGGGATCAAGACGGGCTCTCCAGTCAGGCGCTTCAAGTTCATGGTAAAGTTTATGAAGAATTTTTTCCAGCAGAGAAAACCTTTTATCAGGATCAATATCCTGACCGCTTGCAAGGGAAATGCTTGTCGCTTTTTCCTTCAAGCCGGAAGGAAACTCTTTTTGCGAAACATTTATGCCAATACCGGCATGCACAATCCAGCCGTCTTTTGAGGATACATCGGCTTCGCAGAGAATCCCCGCAGTTTTTTTGGAATTGATCATAATATCGTTCGGCCATTTGATCATTACCATGCCGGAAAGCTCAGGCATAAATTCTTCGACAGCAAAAGAAACCGCAAGCCCTGTGCGCAGGGTGATCGCCTGAGGAATTTTCTCAATTAACGGATAACGCAGCATAATCGTAAACGACAAAT
>JAIRUY010000234.1 GCA_031254175.1 Treponema sp. | reverse complement strand
CCTGAGTTTCTGAAAGCTGCCCGTACTCTGTCCCGCGCTTCCCGGACTGCGCCTTCCGCAAGCCCGGAAATGTCAACTCCGGGAATTCCTCTGCGAATATCCGTCTCAACCCGGATAATAATTCCGTCCGCCCCATAAGGCATATACGCCATTACACTCATAAATAACCTCATTTTGTACTGTCAACCGGCAGCACGTTTTAATCGAAGTCTGACTGCTTTTGGTCAGACAAAACCTCCTGTATATATATGGCACAAAGATGTATTTTTCTTTATTGAAATGACGGCTTACAATATGTTAGTTTTATATCATGTGGCAGGTACAACTTCATAAGATAAATTACGATGAAAGAGAATATCAAGCTGTCAGGGAAGTGCTCGATTCCGGCTGGTTGACCATGAGTCAAAAAACCTCTGACTTTGAAGCCGCCTTTTCTGTTTTTCTGGAGCATGACAAAAAAGACGCAAGTCTTGGCTGTCTGGCTGTTTCAAGCTGTACCGCCGCTCTTCACATGGCTTTGCTTGCTCTTGATATTAAAAAAGGCGACGAAGTAATAACCCCCGCGCTCACTTTTATAGCAGCTCAGAATGTCGTTGAAATGGCCGGCGCTGAAAATGTCCTTGCGGATATTTCTTCAATGGATGACTGGTCTGTAGACCCTGACGATATTGAAACGCGAATAACTCCAAAAACAAAAGCTGTTATGATTGTTCATTATGCGGGGTTTGCCTGCGATATGGAGCGTATAACCGCTTTGTGTAAAAAACATAATTTGTTTCTTATAGAGGACTGCGCCCACAGTCCCGGCGCAGATTACGCTTTTTGTTACGGCAAACAAAATCATTCTGACAGTCAAAGACAGTCTCTTGGCACTTTCGGCGATGCGGCGGCTTTCAGTTTTTTTGCCAACAAAAACATTATAACAGGCGAAGGCGGAATGGTTGTTACACGCAACGCAGAATTGCTGTCAAAGCTGAAAGGATTACGCTCTCACGGAATGACAGTCCCTTCTTTTGACCGCTTTAAGGGAAGGGCTGTATCCTATGATGTTAATTCTCCGGGTCTTAATTACCGTATCCATGAGATGGGTTCCGCTCTTGGACTTGTTCAACTGCAAAAACTTGAAGAAGCGAATAAAAAAAGAAAAAAACTTGTAGAGCATTATTACAAACGGCTGGATGGCCTTGCGGAAATTTCAATTCCTTACAGACATTTTTCCCGCGGAACGCCAAGCTATCATATAATGCCGGTTCTTCTTTCCGGTTCAATAGACAGAACAAGAGTAATTGAAGCCATGAAACAGGACGGTGTTCAAACCAGCATTCACTATCCGGCAATTCAGGGTTTCAATGCCTATAAAAACAAGGTTAATACAACGCCCAAAGCGGAGTATGTTTGCGCCCATGAATTGACTTTACCCCTATATCCCGATATGACGGAGGAAGAAATCAATATTGTCTGCGACTCTCTGGCAAGAGCTGTTGGCAGCGAGGAATGAGGTAATAAACAAAATGGTTTTGAAAAAAAATATCTGCTTGTTCCGGCTCACCGTTTTTGTTTTATTGATATCAATCTTTTTGGTTCCTTGCCTGTACGGTCAGACAAGCGCCGATGGAATTGATGACCATATCTTTAAAATAGCGGTTATCGGCCCAAGCGATGAAGTTTTTATCTGGTGGGGTCATGCCGCATTATTCGTGGAACATACACGCTGGAAGACTTCTTGGACTTATGACTGGGGAATATTCACATATCCAAGCGAAAGTTTTGTTAAGGATTTTATTAAAGGACAGGTACAGTACAGTGTTGAATCCAGTTCTCCGGATATTCAGAATTATATAAAAGAAGATCGTGACATCATTGTTTATACTTTAGATCTGGACAAAAAAGCCAAAGAAATCATGCTTTCTTATGCAAAGAACAAAGTACTGCCTGAAAATCGAAATTATGATTACCACGAATTTCTCGATAATTGCTCCACCGGCGTTCGTGATATTCTCGATCTGGGACTCCGCGGCCAGTTCAAAGCTGCGTTCGACAATGTCCCCGGAAGACTTACTTTCAGACAGCATGTAAAGCGTTTTATATGGTTTAGGCTGTTTCCGGAATGGTTATTGGATTTTTTAATGGGACAGGATCTGGACAGGCAAATTACTCCCTGGGAAGAAATGTTTTTGCCTGTTGAAATCGGCCGTAATATAGTTGATTTTAAATATATTGATGAGTTTGGCAAAGAACGCAAGCTTGTAAGTTCGGTAGAAATCATTAATTCTTCAAAAACAAGGCAGCCAATTTTGAATGAGCCTCTTGATACAAAGATATTCTTTTTTATCGCCGGTTTGATTATTATGGCTTTTGTTTTTTTTATACGCACTTTGCGTAAAAGATATTTCCGCTTTTACAGAATACTTTGGGGAATAATCCAGAGTATTCTTGGGCTTTTTTTTGGATCCGCCGGTTGTATTCTTTTCTGGGGTCTTTTCCTTATGAACAATGATTATATCCAGCAGAATATAAATATTTTCTTTGTTAATCCTCTGCTGCTGATAATTGTGCCTCTTGGTATTTTAACTGCCATAAATAAATCATTCCGGATAAACCCTGACAGAATCCTGCGTTTACTCTGGACTTATGTATTTGCCGCAGGCAGCGTTACCGAGATTCTAAAAGTCCTGCCTTTCTTTTATCAGCAAAACCAGAATGTAAGCGGCTTTGTCCTTCCAATTGCCTTTGCTTTCAGTATCATTCCGGAAAATATATATAAATTAAAACCGCTTTTTAGAAAATTACGAAAACGTTTTTCAAGAGGCCGCCGGTAATGAATTGTCAAAATGTAAAAGAATGTGCCTGCCCGAAAAAGACCTGTCTCAATTACGGAAAATGCTGTTCTTGTGTTATAAAACACAAAACTACAGACAGTTTGCCGTTTTGCCTGTTTATTGATAATGATGG
>JAIRUY010000228.1 GCA_031254175.1 Treponema sp. | reverse complement strand
GCCGTTGACTGCTACGAAGAAAGATTAAAACCGGTAGATCCGATGGTTACCCGTGTCCGCCTAATCGACACATTCTTCCCTGTAGCAAGAGGCGGCACCTACTGTATTCCCGGACCTTTCGGCGCAGGCAAGACAGTTCTTCAGCAGATAACAAGCCGCTTCGCGGACGTTGACATCGTAATCGTAGCCGCCTGCGGCGAACGCGCCGGCGAAGTAGTAGAAACTCTTAAAGAGTTCCCTGAATTAAAAGACGAAAGAACAGGCCGGTCCCTCATGGAACGTACAATTATTATTTGTAATACCTCTTCAATGCCTGTTGCCGCGCGTGAGGCTTCGGTTTATACGGCGGTAACGCTTGCCGAATACTACAGGCAGATGGGGCTTCATGTCCTGCTTCTGGCAGACTCCACAAGCCGCTGGGCGCAGGCGATGCGCGAAATGTCTGGCCGTCTGGAGGAAATCCCCGGAGAAGAAGCATTCCCCGCTTACATGGAATCAACAATCGCCAGTTTCTACGAAAGAGCCGGTATTGTGCGCCTGAGAGACGGAAATCTCGGCTCGGTAACAATCGGCGGAACAGTTTCTCCCGCCGGCGGCAACTTTGAAGAGCCGGTAACACAGGCAACATTAAAAGTTGTCGGGGCTTTCCACGGACTTAGCCGTGAAAGATCAGACGCCCGCAAGTTCCCGGCGATTCATCCCCTCGAATCGTGGTCAAAGTACAAGGGAATTATTGATTCTGAAAAAGTCGGTTACGCGCATACATTCATGCGCCGCGGCAGCGAAGTAGAACAGATGATGAAGGTTGTCGGCGAAGAAGGAACAAGCATCGAAGACTTTGTCGTTTATCTTAAGGGTGAGCTGATAGACTCGGTCTATTTCCAGCAGAACTCGTTTGACGCGGTGGATGCCGCCGTAAAGCCGGAACGGCAAATTTATGTCTATAATAAACTTCTTGGCGTTTTGGCATCAAAGTTTGAGTTCCCTGATAAAAACGAAGCCCGCACCTGGTTTAACAGACTCAGGCAGAAATTTCTTGACTACAACGGGTCAGAATGGAAGAGTACGCGTTTTAATGATCTGGAGGCGGAAATACTTAAAGCTTTAAAAGAACAGTCAAAAGGCATTGATAGTACAGTTGAAAAATATTTGGATAGTTGAGTAAAAGCTCTATGCAGTAATAGAAATGGGATGAAGGATGGTTATATGAATAAGGTATATAGCAAAATTGAATCGATAACCGGAAGCGTTATTACCGTTAAAGCTGATGGTATTAGTTACGGAGACCTTGCGGAAGTTGACACGGTGTTTGGTACATCGCTTGCGGAAGTAAACAGGCTTCATGGTGACACCGTATCTTTGCAGGTTTTTGCAGGCGGAAGAGGCATTTCAACCGGAGACACTGTCCGCTTTTTAGGCCACCCGATGCAGGTTCCGTTTTCCGAAAATCTGATGGGCAGGGTTTTTTCAGGTTCCGGCAAACCGCGCGACAAAGGCCCTATGTTACATGAAAACCTGATAACAATTGGCGGACCTTCTGTTAATCCCGCACAGCGAATTATTCCGCGCAAAATGATCCGTACGGGTATCCCGATGATAGATCTCTTTAATACCCTTGTTGTCTCGCAAAAACTGCCGATTTTCTCTGTTTCCGGCGAGCCGTACAACGAACTTTTGGCCCGCATCGCCATGCAGGCGGAAGTAGACGTAATTGTTCTCGGCGGTATGGGACTTAAATACGATAATTATCTTTACTTTAAAGACACTCTGGAAAACGGCGGCGCTCTTGCCCGTACAGTAATGTTTATACACACGGCAAGCGATCCCACAGTTGAATGTCTTATGATACCGGATATGTCTCTTGCCGTTGCCGAAAAGTTCGCTCTTCAGGGCAAAGACGTGCTTGTACTTCTTACAGATATGACAAACTTTGCCGACGCCATGAAAGAAATCTCGATTATTCAGGAACAGGTTCCTTCTAACCGCGGTTACCCCGGAGACCTTTACAGTCAGCTTGCAAGCCGTTATGAAAAAGCCGTTGACTTTGAAACAGCCGGTTCAATCACTGTTCTTGGCGTTACAACAATGCCCGGCGATGACGTAACGCATCCTGTGCCGGATAATACAGGCTATATCACAGAAGGCCAGTATTATCTCAAGAACGGCCGTATTGAGCCGTTTGGTTCGCTTTCCCGTCTTAAACAGCAGGTCAACGGCAAAACACGTGAAGACCACCGTGCGATAATGGACGGCATGATCAAACTTTATTCGGCTTTCCGTGACACATTAGAGAAAAAAGCGATGGGCTTTATGATGACCAGCTGGGACGATAAACTTTTAAAATACGGCAACCAGTTCGAATCCAAGATGATGGATCTTACGGTAAATATCTCGCTTGAAAAAGCGCTGGATCTTGGCTGGGAAATTCTTTCTGATTGTTTTAACCCGGAAGAAACGGGGTTAAGAACAGAATTAATATCGAAATTCTGGCCGAAAAAAGGATAAGGCGGCTTAATGGCAAAGATCAAGCTCACAAAAAACGAGCTTAAGAAACAAAAAGATTCCCTTAAGATGTACAGGCGTTATCTGCCAACTCTAATGCTTAAAAAACAGCAGTTGCAGGGAGAGATACGCCTGACAGATATCCGCCTGAAAGAACTGCAAACTGCAAAAGAAAACCTTGACGAAGTATTTAAGGTATGGATAGGTGTCTTTGGCGAAAAAGGTTTTTTTAAAGAAGATTTATTAAAGATTACAAGCCTTAAGACCGGTTACGGAAATGTTGCCGGCGTTCCTATTCCGATATTCGAGAGCGCCGAGTTTGATATTGAAAAATACGACATACTTCGGACTCCGCTCTGGCTTGATAAAGCAGTAGACGCGATGAAACAGGTTCTTTTACTTGATATGGAGGCGAAGATTGTAGAAGAACAGCGCAAGCGCCTTGATAAAGAATTGCGTACAACAACTCAGAGGGTTAACCTTTTTGAAAAAGTAAAAATCCCTGAAACAAGAAATAATATAAAAAAGATTCAAGTGTATCTTGGAGATCAACAGACAGCTTCCGTTGTTCGCGGCAAAATAGCAAAAAGCGGAACTGAAAAAGCGGCCACGTAGTTCCTTCTCAATCCGTTCCGTAAAGCGCTGTATTAACCGCCTGATTAACAATATATGCTTCTTTCTCTTGCTATAAATCCTTATTTAGTGTAAAATTTAAAGGAATTATACTGACGGGGTAAACCCCGTCTTCCAATCAGTTTGTACTTGGGAGGGGAAAAACTGAAAACATCTTTCTGCGCCTTACATGGCAAGGCCGTCTTGTACGGCATGACTGCTTTGCGCCGTCTTGCCGTTTTACTCCTTTTGGGAGCAGGGCTTTTTATCCAAATACAGCAAATCTCTGCTCAGGAAGAATCGTCTCCGGTTGAAGATCCTCTGCGGGCCGCCGAACAAGCTTTTACTTTTGAAGAAAGCCCTTCCATAACCGCGGCGGCTTCCGAGTCTTCAATTTGGGCTGCGGTCAGAATGATACTTGTTCTGGCTATGGCCGCCGCCGCTGTCTACGGCGTGGTTTTTTTCATCAAACGTTCCTCAAGGCGGACTGTAACAAGCGATCCTTTTCTCAAAGTTTTGGCAAGTTCCCCTCTTGGTTCCAACCGTTACGCGCATATTGTGGCTGTCGGCAGCAAAGCATGGCTGCTTGGCTCCGGCGACGGCGGCGTGAATCTAATCGGCGAAATAGATGACAAAGACATAATAAACGCGATGCTGCTGGAGGATTCCAAAAAAGGCGCGGAAACGCCCGGGCGCATCCCTGATTTTCTGTCGATACTGCGCCGTATGGGAGCGCAGGCAGAATCTCGTACTCCCGGCGCCGAAGAAATACGCAAACGCCGCGAAAGGTTAAAGAGGCTGTAATGAGAAAGATTTTGGCATTTTTTTTGTTAGCAGTATTTTTCCTTGCTCCTTTTGCGGCGCAGGCGCAGCAATTTCCCGGCATGGCAACGGACGGTACGACAGATATGCTTTCAAACCGGTCAACGCCGGCGATTCCCTTTATTGATCTTTCTGTCCGTAACCCCTCCACAGGGCAGGAGGTTGCTTTTTCACTGCAATTATTGCTGCTGCTGACGGTTCTGTCCCTTGCGCCAAGCATAATTATTTTGATGACAAGTTTCCTGCGTGTGTCCATTGTTCTCGATTTTATTAAACGCGCGCTTTCGCTTCAGCAGGTTCCGCCCAATCAGGTTCTTTTGGGGATTTCGCTTTTTCTGACCATATTTATCATGTGGCCTACATTTGAACGCGTTTATGAAAATTCAATCCGGCCTTTGGCGGCCGGGGAACTTTCTGTTGAGAACGCGTACCGTGAAGCGGAAGCCCCAATAAGGCTTTTTATGTACGGTCAGATGAGAAACAGCAACGGCGCTGAGAATATCAGGCTTTTTATGGCAATGCGCGGTCTTGACCGTCCCAATACTCTTGCTGACGTTCCGACTTATGTATTGATTCCCGCATTCATTCTTAATGAACTTACGATAGCGTTTAAAATAGGGATATTACTTTTTATTCCCTTCATTGTAATCGACATGGTGGTTGCAAGCGCTCTAATGTCCATGGGTATGATCATGCTTCCTCCTGTGATGATATCAATGCCGTTTAAACTTATCCTTTTCGTTTTGGTTGACGGATGGGGACTTTTGACGAATCAGTTGATTCGTTCTTTTAATTTGTAGGTGAGATGTGAGTATTGGTGATATAACAATTCTTTTGCGTCAGGGAGTAATGCAGGTGCTTATGATGGCAGGCCCCTTGCTGATACCTGCCCTCATTGTGGGTTTGACTGTTGCCATTTTACAGGCGAGTACAAGTATACAGGAACAGACTCTTACTTTTGTGCCTAAGATAATTGTTATTCTTGCAATGCTGGCTCTCTTGGGCGGATGGATGTTCACAACACTTGGCAATTATACAACTCAGCTTTTCATGCGAATTCCGGATATGGCGAGGTAGTTAAAAAAATGGTAGACGGAGCGGTTTTAAACAACATCCTCATCTTTGGGCCTGTGTTTCTTCTGATTGCCGCCAGAGCTCTTGCCATGATTGAAGTTGCTCCGCTGCTTTCTTCTGAAGCTATTCCGCAGGTCGCAAAAATCGCGCTCGCGGGTTTTGCCGCATTTGCAGTTATGCCTACGGCAGAAGTTTTTATGGCGGCAAATTCTTCTTCCGGTATAGTAACTCTTCCCGGCGGAGAAGTAACCGATCTGCGTTATGAGCCATTCAGTCTTCGTTTTATACTGCTCATTCTAGGTGAAGCGATTATCGGGCTTATCATTGGATTTTACCTGACAATAATTTTTGCGACATTCTCTACGGCAGGACAATTTTTTTCATTGCAGATGGGTTTTGGAGCTTCTGAAACTTTTGACCCGATAGGGCAGGTTGAAAATCCGCTCATGGGCCAGTATTTTAACCTTGTTTCAATGCTGATCTTTCTTACCATTGGCGGCTTTAACACGTTATTTCTTGGAGGTTTCTGGCGTTCGGTGCAAACCATCAATATAGTTTCCCTGATTGAAGGCAGAGAATCAGTTGTGAGTATGCTTGCTTCCGGGCTTTCAAGGTTATTTCTTGATGCCTTGATAATTTCTTTGCCAATTCTTGGTACTCTGTTTTTAACTTCTCTTGCAACCGGCCTTATTTCCAAAGCCGCTCCGCAGATCAACATTCTCTCGGAAGGTTTTCCGCTTTCAATCACTACAGCGTTTATACTTCTTTTTGCTTCTCTTCCCTTTATGCTTGAAGCTTTCGGCCGTGTTATTGATTCAGGTTTCAGTTCAATTGAAACCCTGTATACGCAGATTGGCCGGCAAATAACCGGAGGTGACGGGCTATGAGCAGGGAGTGGATATTGGAAACTAATACTCATAGACAAGGGATTTGTTTCCCAATCCCTGCTTCCTGTTCTTTACTCTCTGTCCATCTTCAGTGGTTTGCGGATGACGATGAAGACGCGCCCGGCAAGACAGAGCAGCCGACAGAGCATAAACTTAAACGGCTGAGGGAAGAAGGCCAGGTAGTAAAAAGCCAAGAGCTCATCGGCGCACTGGGATTGTTGCTGCCGGCAATATTATTGTTATTTCTTGCTCCTTCGATGCTCAGGAGATGCGTAGAGATGGTTCGTTTTTTCTTTACACGGGCTGTCGAATTGGATCCTACACAGGACAGATTAATTGTAGTTGTTTTCTTAAGATATTTCGTATCAATTGTGTGGCCTGTTCTGCTTGTCGCTGTTTTTGCGGCGATTTTTTCCAATATTATGCAAGTCGGCTTTTTGTTTTCAACCAAGCCGATAACGCCTAATTTTTCAAAAGTGCTTCCAAAATTGGGAAAATTTTTTAAACAGATTTTTTCTGTAGACGGCGCTTACAATTTAATCAAGTCATTAACAAAAATAGCCATTATCGGAGTAGTAGCGTATGTTTTAATTTACATAGATATCGAAAAACTTCTTAATCTGCAGAAAGCGGATATATGGACAGGTTTTAGCATTGTGACATCAATTGCGATAAAAATGTTGATTATAGCGGCTGTACTTATGCTTATCATGTCTATACCTGATTATATGTTTCAACGCTGGCGTTTCCGTGAGCGGAACAAGATGACCAGACACGAAATAAAAGAAGAAATGAAAATGTACGAATCGGATCCGCAGATACAGAGCAGGATTCGCAGGCGTTTTCGCGAGCTTCTAAGGCAGAATATTGCCGCCGAGGTTCCCAAAGCGGATGTTGTAATAACAAACCCGACCCATCTTGCAATTGCTCTGCGCTATGATCAAAGTGTTATGCCCGGTCCGACAGTAACAGCAATCGGCGCTGATGAGATGGCCGCGAAAATCAGGGACATTGCGCAGGAACACGAAGTGCCTCTTGTTGAGAACAAGGCTCTCGCGTGGGCATTGTACCGGGAAACTGATGTCGGAGATATTATTCCTTTTGCCTACTGGAACACAGTGGCGTTAATACTGAGCAAGGTATGGCGCCTGAACGAAGAACGGAGAAGGAGAATAAGCGCGTAAATTTATGGAGTTATTAAATGGCTGACGTAGTTGCAAGCCCGGAAGGAACAGTTTCGCGTAACCCGCTGCATTTTCTCAAGGATAGTTTTCCCGCCGCGGTGGTAATTACCGTAGTACTTGCTGTTATTCTTCCGATGCCGACTGTGCTTTTGGACGCATTGATGGCAATTAACCTTGTATTTTCCCTTCTCGTGCTTTTAATTGTGCTTTATACCCAAAAACCCACGGAATTCAGCCTTTTTCCGACTGTTTTGCTTGTAGCTACGGTATTTTCACTTGCCCTTAATGTTTCTTCAACAAGGTTGATTCTTTCTCATGGCGCGAATTTTAACGGAAGAATGATCAAAGCATTTTCCAGGTTTGTTGTAGGTTCTGCCGGTAATGAAGGTATTGTTATCGGCCTTATCATATTTATCATAATTATTGCGGTACAGGTTGTGGTTATCACAAAGGGAGCAACCCGCGTATCGGAAGTAGCGGCCCGTTTTACCCTGGACAGTATGCAGGTGAAAATGATGGCTGTTGAAACCGAATATTCATCCGGCGCCATCAACGAGGAAGAGGCTCAGAGAAGAAAAGCGCAGATACAAAAAGAGTCTGATTTTTACGGTTCAATGGACGGTGCCAGTAAATTTATTTCAGGTAACGTTAAGGTTGGCGTTCTGATCATAGTAGTGGAATTACTCGGCGGAATCATCATTGGAATGGCCATGCAGGGACTGTCGCTTCAGTTTGCGGCTAACAATTACATCAGCCTTGCGATTGGAGACGGACTTGTTACACAGCTGCCTGCCCTTTTAATTTCTACCGCAATGGGTATTGTAGTAACAAGGGCGGCCTCTCCGGGCAATCTTTCAGAACAGGCTGTTGAGCAGATATTTGACCGCAATCCGATTGTTTACTGGATATGTATGGGAGTGCTTGTTTTTATGTCCTTCCTGCCCGGCTTCCCGTGGTATGTGCTTCTTCCAATGGCCGCTCTTGTAGCCGTCCACGCTTTCAGTATTGGGCGAAAGCAAAAACGGGCTGCCAGTTTTAACGAGATGATGGCAAAGAGCAAAGAACGGAAAGATGAAAAAACAGCGGAAATCTCCCCTGTGGTTCCTCTTGATGCCCTTTCACTGGAACTTGGATACGGACTTGTTCCGCTTGTAGAAAAGGAAAGAGGCGCGGAACTGCTGGAAAGAGTTCAGGGAGTAAGGCGTCAGTCAGCCCTCGACCTTGGTCTTGTGATCCCAAAAGTGCGTATCATTGACAATTCAATACTGGAACCTTCCGAATACTGTTTTAAAATAAAGGGAGTAGACGCGGGAAGAGGGAAAATCCGCATCGGTTATTTCCTTTGCATAAATCCGGGAACAGTTACAGCCGAAATGGAA
>JAIRUY010000217.1 GCA_031254175.1 Treponema sp. | reverse complement strand
CCTGATAAATAACTTCAAGAGTATCCCAAAGATGCTGGATTTCGGTTTCAAAGCTCTTAATCTGCACATCATAAGCCTTGCGATCTTCAATAAGCTGCGCGTTGTCAAAATAGCGCATTTTAATGGCATAGCGTTCGTCAGGCAAGTTGGCTGAATCTGTGTCTTCGTATTCACGAATGATGACTTCTCTTCCGTTTTTGAGGTTTTCAATGTACTGATATCCCATTTTGGACGTATCAAGAATTGAAGTAATGGAGTTAATTGCTGTGTTGAAACCGCGGTTACGGATATTCTCCATATCAATAATTTTCTTGATATTTTCACGAACATTGAGGGCATCAAATGATTCCGGATCAATTTCGGCGCGGAGATCGGTAATTCTGTCCATAAGTGTCTTGGCCATAAAAGTATAGCGTTTTGACTTGGCTTCATCGGCATTGTCATCAGTGAAGTTTTCTATCTTGTTCATTTTGGTGAAAATAATTTCGCCGTCTGAAAGTTCTTCAATACCCTGATCGATTCTGGCATCTTTGATTTGTTCGATAACTTTATCAATACTGTCAATGATGTGTTTTGCGATAAGGTCTTTAATAAGATATTCAACGGTTACCTGATAATGGAAAATCGGACTGATAAGTTCCGAATCCAGGATGTTAACTGAAAGTTTAACATCGGAAACGGTTTTGGGTTTTATCATATTGTCTTTGAACGCGCACTTTACGATTGAATACGCATTCTCGCCGCGCACAAAAGCGCCGGTGTCTGTCTTCTGGCGAAGAATGCTGTTGGTGTGGGTTTCAAGTTCATTTACGCCCCTCTGAATATGTCCCTGCAAGTGACCGTACATATTAACAACGGATTTTTCAATTTCACCGGTGTTGAATTTGTCGGCGCCGCCTACGGCGTCAAGCAGATCAGCAATTTCTTTTGGCGTGTAACGTGTCAGAACTTTTGTTTCTTCCTTGTCAATAAAGTTTCTGACTTTTTTCACCATTTCATCTTCACTCGTTACCATGTAACGGTTGAACATGTTCTGGTAATTCTGGTTGAAATAGTTGTACAGTTTTTCTTTAAGGCCGCCCATTACATCAAGACGTTCAAGAACATCTTTGGGCAGCCTTGCTGTCAGATGGTGAATAACCTTATTGGTTTCTTCTTCCAATAAAAGATTTACTTCAGCCTGTTGATCACGATATTCCTGGGCTAATGAATTACGCGAACCAACGGCGCTTGGTTTTTCCGGATGAAATACATTCGGGCTTTTGGGCAGATCAATTGCTCCCATGATAACTCTCCTTAAAAATATAGATTTTATAATGCAATCTTGTTTAATTATACTATGCCGCTGAACTGGTTGTAAAGCCTTTTTTATGGAACTTTTTAATTATTCTAACGCCATATAGCCGGAAAAGAACTAGCCAAATTTTCAAAAATATGCTAAAATTCAATCATGATGAATATATTGCCCGCTTTAAAAAACGCTGTAAAAACTGTAACGGTAAAATGCCTTTTTTTGCCGCTGGTTTTGGCGGGTTTCGGCTGTCTGTATCCGTTATATGGAAATGACGCTCCCCGTCCCCCGATAAACGTTAATTTAATAATTGACGGTTCAGCGGCTTTTTTGGAAGTAAAGGATGAAGTTACCGGTTGGGTCAATAACCGTTTTGACCAAATCCTTTCAGACGGAGACAGAGTCACAATCTGGAACGCCGGGTCATCTGCAAGGGTCATCTATTCGGGTGTCATCAGCAGCAATGCAGACAGGGAAAACGCGAAAAAAAGCATCAGTGATTTTTCCGCAGCCGGCAACATTGCGGATTTCTCAGGCGCATTAAGAGATGCCGCCTCCCGTCAGAGCTCTACTTTCAGCTACACTCTGTTAATCAGCGCATCCCCTGACGCGCTTTCGTCTGTCCTTTCAAGCCCTCAGGCAAATCTGCTGCGTTTTTCCAGGGTAGATGAATTTAATACCTGGCGCGCGCTTGTCATAGGGCTGAACCTTGATACAAGAGTAAAAAGGGCGGCCGCCGCCTTTTTTGGCTCATAAGCAAAACCTGCCTGCTTAATGTTCGAAAGCATTTTATCATTTATTGACAGGCATAACTCTTTTATCCTGACAACCCATGATTATCTTGACGCGGACGGGCTCGGCTCTGAACTGGTGCTGAGATCTATTTTAAAAAAAAGAGAAAAGCCTGCCAGAATCATCAATGTTTCTGTAATACCTGAAAATCTGGAATTCCTTTTAAAAGACACCGTTCATGAAAAATATGACAAGGACATTCATCTGTCTCTTTTTGAAAATTCAGCGGTAATAATTTTGGATACTTCCAATGAAAACCACCTTGGAATAATAAAAGAGGACGTAAAAAAAGCAGAGGAAGTGTTTTTCTTTGATCATCACGAACAAAACCCATGTTCAACATTAAAGGGGTTTTCCGATACAACCGCATCATCAACATCCGAGCTTGCAATTGAACTTGCGTGTTTTTTGGAGGTTGAGATTGATCCGGTTACGGCAACAGCCGCTTATGCCGGCATAGTTTATGATTCCGGATTCTTTGCCTATCCAAAAACAAGCATCAGAACATTTAATGCTGCCATAAGAACCCTTGAATGGGGAGCATCTCCGAATTATATATACAGACAACTTATGGAAAATTCTTCTTATGCATCAATGCTTCTGCAAAGACAGGCTTTATTGAATATGGAATTTATCGTAGGGAAAAAAATCGCCGTGATTGTGCTGCGCAAAAATGATTATGAAATAACAGGGGCCGACTATGAAGAATCCGAAAATATTGTCAATATACCTTTAAGAACAAAAGAAACGGAGGTTTCGATCCTGATAAAGGAAAACCCGAAAGGTGATATACGCTGTTCTTTGCGCTCCAAGGGAATGGTCGATGTTTCAAAAATCGCCCGTGATTTGGGCGGAGGAGGCCATGTTACCGCCGCGGGTTTCAGGAGTTCTTCTGGTATCGACAGTACACTGAAAAAACTGCTTGCGGATATAAAAGCGCAGCTGGATTTATGCGGAGAACAGTAAATGAAAAAAAAGTTTTTTTTGATTTCAATCGGCATTGCGGGCATTTCTATTCTTGCAATAATATTTTTGGCATCAGGCCTGTGGAAATATTTTTTTTATCCGAAAACAAATGAAAACAAGGCAGCGAGAATCGTAATACCCCAAGAAGCAAACTCATACTTTGGCACAGACAGGCAAGGGCAGACTATATGGGAAGAAAATTTAAATACACTGATACCAATGGAACGCGATGAAATTGTCATTGCCGTATTAAACAGGGAAAGGGAAGAAAGTTATTCAGGAGAGCAGTTTGTAGCTTATATCAATTCAAATGACAATGAAAGAAGAGTACATATAGCCTATATCAGTTTTAACGAAAGAGGCAGAACATTCAGAAGACAATGGAACGCTCCCACAGCCGTTACCCGTTCAGAAACACTCTCGCTCTTCACTCAGGATCTGATAGGGGACAGAAACGATTGTATTGTTATTACAGGAATGAACAGCCGTAATGAGCATACAATGACAATTTTCAGGCGAAACCGTACCCGGTCAACTGATCAGGTTTTTAATAAAATCGCGGAATTGCAGATTGACGGTTCAATTATTATTCAGGAAACAGGAAGATCTTTGGCCTATCAACAGGGAATAACAATGGGACAGAGTTTTAATATCGCGGCTTACAGCGCAGATGCCTCATCAAGCAATCTGCTCGACCAAATCGAAATTATTTATTCATTTAACCCGGTTAATGAACAATATGAACAAATCAGCTTTGCAAGGATTCCGGGCTCACAGATAGAACAACAGCGGCTGAGGGAATTATTAAGCGGAACTCCCGGGGTTTTTGATAGTTTCATAAATGATCTGTGGTATTATTTAAGCCCTCAGGGAACAATAGATTTAAACCAGTATATTTATTTTGATCCTTCAGGCAGGGAAATAATCTTTTTTGGAGATGAATCTCAGCAGGTTTTCCGTTGGCACGCTTCCATGCCGACCCGGTACGGAATTTACATACGAAGCCAAAACATTTCAATCAGCACATTACTTCGCTTCGTTGACATTGAACTTTTATCTCTGGACAGCATACGTTTAAGGGTTATTGAGGATGTCAGGTTAAGAATATCAGCCCACACAACATGGGATGGTTCTTACAGACGGGCTGGAGTTGCCATGCAGAAAGAAACCGTCTCGTCAATAAGACCTGCAATAAATGCGCTGTACGACAGTTTCTGGGGAAGGATTCAATTCAACAGCAACGGGGAATACATTATAACTTCAGGCAGCCTGATCAGAACAGGGCGCTATGTATTTTACAAAGTTAACGAACAGGAACTTCTGGAATTACGCCCCGGTGACATTGGTGAAACGAATGAAAGCCGTATGATTTACAAAATTGAAGCAAAGGCTGCCGAAACAGGCAGCGGCGCGGCAGGCGGCGTAAATCCCTTTGGAAACTCCAGTTTAACACTTTCACGCGTCAGGCTTGGCATTTCCGGCATTCAGGATTTGTTTGAATCTCCTGTCACGCTGACACCTGTTACAAGCGGCTAAATTACTCCCTGATCCATCATTGCTTTGGCAACTTTTTTGAAACCCGCGACATTGGCGCCAAGAACATAATTGCCCGGTTTTCCGTATTCGTCCGCCGCGCTGTCTATACTGCGGAAAATACCAGCCATTATATTTTTTAATTTTGCGTCTACTTCTTCAAACGACCATGAAAGCCGGCTGCTGTTCTGCGACATTTCAAGTCCCGATGTTGAAACGC
>JAIRUY010000157.1 GCA_031254175.1 Treponema sp. | reverse complement strand
TTTCAGGAAAAACTCCGCCCGGACTGGTCCGGATGTTTTACTTATTCCCGTGAAGAAGGAACCCCTGCCTATACGATGAAAGGGCAGGTTACAAAAAAAATTGCCGCCCAAAGGCAGCGGGAAATTGAAAATCGCCAGATTAAGATTACCGAAAAAAACATGAAGCGTTTCGTCGGTCAAAACTTTAATGTACTTTTGGAGGAGCAATTTTGCGGCAGCGGAGGAAGCGTCCCTGTCGGCGCTCTTAGCGGCGCTCTTGACGGCACTGAAAGCGGCGAAGAACTGTGGCTTGGCCGTCTCTATTGCCATGCGCCGGAGGTAGACGGAGCCGCTGTGGTTACAGGTATGGCGCAGGGCATAGAACCAAAAGCCGGAGATTTACTGTCATGCAGGGTAATTGCCAGCAGGGGCTTTGATTTACAGGTCACTATTAACTGTTAGATCGATGTTTTTTCAGATATTCCTCGCACTCTTTTGGCGATAAAGTCTCAACGGTGCGAAAATGACAGTTAATGTGATGATGTTGTTTAATAATCTCCTCAAAGCACTCTTCCGCAAGAGCTTTATCCTCCCATGTCAGAAGCTCGGCAGTCACTTTTTCAAGGCAGCCTTTTTTATAGCTTATCTGACCAAAAATGTGAACCAGCATTGGGCGCACCCGTTTGTGTGTTTCATATTGCAAAAGCCGAAGTACAGGCATAATATCCTGGGGCTGAGTCCTGCCCCGTAGCTCAAGACCATGAGCGGCGCTGCGCCTCGTTTCCGGGTCAAGATTCGTGATATACTTTTGACAAAATGGTATAAGCTCTGCGGGGTTCTTTTCGCAGGATTTCTTGAGGCTCCCCTGTATGGCATTCTTTACCGAATGATGCTGATCAACGATGCCAATATCAAACAGATGCTCAACCGGTGCAAAATGTTTAATGGCAATTTCACCGGCAGCATTTATTACTGTCTGGCGTATCCTTTCGCTTTTCGATTTTATAAGCATATCAAGCATATTTATGACCATTACCGGTGGAACCAAATTATGATTATACAACTTACCAACACCGAGATAAGCAGCTTTTCTTATATATGTATCGGGATCGTCAAAATAAACGATAGTTGCGGAAAGTTTGCTTTTTCGAAGATCCTTCGCAATATTGTCCTGGATCTCTTTGCATTTTTGTTCCCGCTCGGTTTTGGATAATTCGTAAAAACCCATAATTGTGTATTACGATATTGTCTGCTTAATTAAGGTTCTCTGCAAGTCCTTAAATGAGAAGCGGCCAATGCTGTTGGTTACTTCGACGGCATGACCGGAACGCAGATAGTAAAGCCATATTCTACATTTCTTGTTTGCGGGAACGGCAAAAAGATCGGAAGCCGCCCTGTGATAACATGCCATCTGGGCTATATATTCCAAAGGTAATTCCTGATTGTCGGTTTTAAAATCTACTACATGAACAGTTTCTGCATCTTCAAACAGAAGATCAATCGTCCCGTTTATGAAAATTTCTTCCCCATCTATATATAATAGACTGCGAAACAGAAATTCATTTTTTAACTTTCCTGATCCTTCGCTAATACATCCCATGGCAATATTTCCCAGCGGTGACCTGGCAAAACGCAGCGCAAGTTCTCGTCCGGCAGAAAGAAAGGTTTCGGCATCTTTGGAATTAATTAATCCTGCCAGTTGTGCAGGGATTTTAGCTTCATGACCAGACAGCAATGCTTCTATACAAATATGGGCAATAGTTCCAAAACTGCTATAATTAAATTTTGCATTTTCATCTTTTTTCGCATAACGATCCAGTAATGCGTCAACTTTAACAAAAACATCGGCAGCAGCTTCACCAGAAAACCCTTTGTCTTTAACAGGTATATCTTTATCAGCCATGGTTTCCGCGGACAGTGATGTTGGCGCTAAATGCCTTTTAGGAACAACAGGTGTCTCAATAATTTCCGCATCCTTATAAAATGGCTCCGCTAAATTAAAAAATAAATTTAGCCCTGTTTGATCATTGTTAAAGCCAGAGCTGTTTTTTTCTGTCTCCAGTAAATCTTTTTCACTGTATACAGGTATTTTTTCAATGGTGAAAAAAGACGGCGAGACACAGGAATCTTCAGGAATATGCGCGGCAAATGCCGGCAGGCATAATCCAAAAAAGGTGTTACCTTCCAGTATTGTATCGCCTTCAATGGTATTCTTTCCGGCGGCCGTTTCAATTTTTACATCTATGTACTGTTTTAAACTCCTGGAAAAGTCCCCGTCAGGAGCGTTTGTAACTTCACTTTCAAGACCAAGACTTTTACTTATACCAAGGCAACCGGAAAGAAACAGTTCATTTTCGGCACGGGTCATGCCAACATACAGAAGACGGCGAAGCTCTGCTGTTTTTTTTTCTTTTTCTATTGCCAAAGAATATTCCCAAAAGTAATTTGGCTTAATATCTTTATTTCGGCTATACTCCACAGGCAAGGGAGGTGAAAAAGTTATACCCGAATCTTCATTATAAAATATATCACCGCCGCTGTCATTTCTACCTCTTTTATCACAGCAGCAAAGAAAGACCACGGGGAATTCAAGACCTTTGCTTTTATGTATGGTAATAAGA
>JAIRUY010000148.1 GCA_031254175.1 Treponema sp. | reverse complement strand
GGGTTTACACAACGTTTTATATTTCCGTTTTTACAAGGCGACAGCCTTCTCACCGAAGATAACAATATCGCCCTTGCCTTAACTGCAGAAATATCCCCCATTTCCCTCAACGGCATTGCTGAAGCAGTTTGGACGCCTGTTGCTTTTTTCCAGTTCGCAGCAGGCGGCAGAATTGGCTCAGGCTGGAATCTTGAACTTTTTGGCAGTGATATTTACGGAATTGGCATTAACCGTTCTGCTCCTAACGGTAAAGCTGAAAATATTGGCAGCGCATTTGACGGTTTGCTCTGGAAAACGCAAGCAGGAGCAGCTTTACAGGCTGATTTAGCCGCAGTATTTCCGGGGGACTGGAACCATGTTGTGTTCAGAACGTATCATGAACTCAACTACAAAGGCTACACAAAAGCAAAAGTCGGTGAGTCATGGTATTTCGAAGGTGATGACGGTGAAAATAGTAACGGCTTTAATTATTACGGTAATTTTCTTATTGGCTATCAAATGCCGATCTTTATTGATTTTATTGCCCTGCTCGCAGAAGCTGATCTATATCTATACGATACGCCAAATCGCTCTCAATGGGGTGATGAAAGAATACGCTGGACTTTTTCGAATATTATTAGTTTTACCATTACCAGGCAGTTAGGCGCTACACTGATAACACAGTTCAGAACACGGAGGAATTATCTGGAATCTGACTGGCAAGACCTATATTACAGAAATCGGAATATTGATAAATCAAATCCGACAGGGCTTGAGTTCTACCGCATTGCTGCGGCATTAACATATAAGTTTTAAGGAAGGGACTATGAGAATTATTGGGTTAACATTGAGTTTAATTATTGGTGCAAGTATCTTTTACTGCAGTTGCACTACGGGAGAAACAAAAGAACCAACATCGGATATTCAAACCAACATGGAATTGGCTGTAGAACCAGGCGAAAATTGGTTTAGAAAAATGAGAGTTTTTTTGTTTATTTTAAGAAAAAGCAGTCCGCAATTAGCCGCATGGATTGAAGACAATAACGGGAATTATCTTTCAACAATTACGGTCAGCGAAAAAAGCGTAAAAGAAAACTGGATTAGCGCTCCAAAGGAAGGGCGCCCAGAAGCATTGCCGGTCTGGAGTTACAGGCAGCAACATTATTCTGTAACCAATGATGTTGATACTATGAGTTCTGCGACAAAAAAAGGCTCTTTTGAAGCAAACATTGACAGGGAGTCACTTGTCAATGGAAATACATACAATGTATTTCTCGAAATAAACCACAGTTTTGACTATAACGATTATTGGACAAAGGATAATTCAGGGGTAAACGGACAGCCGTCATTGGTATATCATGCCCAGTTTATTGCCGGACAATCCGGGCATATATCTTTAGTTCCAATAGGGCATGGCTCAGTTAACGGTTCTGATGGAAATATTGTCAGAGAACTGGAAAGCATAATTTCCGCTTTAAGCATTGTTCGCAATGCATCAATAACCATAAAATAATTTGGAGGCAGATTATATGCAAACAAGAAAAATTATTTTTACTGTTTCTATCATTTTTGTAGCGATTGTTACGCTTCTTGGTACGGCGTTTATCAGCATACGGTTGTTTCTTAATCAATTCATAGATGATAACTACCATAGGCGTACAGCTGTATGGCAGGAAACCAGTGATAGTATTCCAGACGGAGGCATTGTTTTTATTGGAGATTCGCATACTGAGTATTTTATGGTGGATGAATTTTTTCCTGGATATCCAGTCATTAATCGCGGAATCTTCGGCGATACAACCTATGGTGTCAAAAAACGCCTTAACGAAAGTGTTTTTAAACTCAATCCGGCAAAGGTTTTTCTGTTTATTGGCGTTAACGACACAAAAAAGACAAATGACTCGAATGAAACAATTGCAGAAAATATTCGTGAAATTGTTTTTTCCATAAAAAATAGCAATCAGGAAACAGTGATTTACCTTCAGTCTTTATATCCCGTCAATCAGAGTAGGTTTGATCCATATAAGATTAGCAATAACCGCATTTCAGAAATAAACTTGTTGCTGAAATCGTTATGCGATGATGTTAACATACTATACATTGATATGTTTTCACATTTGGTCGATGAATACGGACAATTGCGCAAGGAGTATACTGTTGACGGGCTTCACTTGAATGCGGCGGGATACAGATATGTTGCAAATATTCTGCACCAATATATCAATGGGAATATCCTATAAAAATACTTAGGTTGAGGTTTTCTCAGAAGTTTAGGTTTTGGGAAAGCCTCAATTGTTTATATTCTGAATTGTTGTCTTGAACCATTCGGGAGACAATAAAAAGACAATACCATTATTGAAGAGTAACTTGTTCATTGTTAAATCGTGTTTTTGAGAGCAAGGGCATGGCGGGGCGATAAGATCTGTGAAGGGATCTTTGAGCCTACAAATTGCGCCTTGCTCTCTTTGTTATTATAACAGCATGAATGTCGCTTTTTCCAGAAATACAAAGAGAAGCAAAAATATTTTTTACAAAAAACCGATAAACCCTCTTGACATGAAGTCAACTTCAACCTGTAGCATTAATAAAATCATCACTGTAGAATTAGAGCAATAACGAAGGAGAGATAACATGGAATACCGCCAACTAGGAAAAACCGGATTACAGGCAAGCATTATAGGTCTTGGCAGCGAAGCGTTCTCTCATATTTCCGCAGCGGAAACAGATCACCTTGGCAGGTTTCCTTAACGGTAATGAAAACCTACCTTGCTGGAAAACTGCTTTCCGCAGAGTTTTCTCCCTTAGGCAAAGCCATGACAGCCAGCCAATGTATTCATTATGCTCTTACCCGCCTCGGAGTTGCCAGCGTCCTTTTAGGGTGTAAAAACGAAACAGAGTTGAATGACGCGCTTTACTATCTTGAATCAAGCGAAGCTGAACGGGATTACAGCCAGATAATCCGGGATTTCAAGGGAACTGCCAAATGCGGCTGCCT
>JAIRUY010000137.1 GCA_031254175.1 Treponema sp. | reverse complement strand
ATGCCGGGCGCTTTTGGTGAATTATTGGGCGAATCCCTGCGTATTTTTTCAGGCATGATGGACAGAAAAATTAGCGTAACAGGAAAAAACCTTATTGCAGAAATTGATAACCTGCTTTTTGAATTAAGCGATGAGTAATATCCTGTTTCCACAGGCAAAGAACAGAAAACAAAACCTGTAGGATTTGTTTTTCTTGTTTTTGCGGTAATCCTTTCATGGCTTCCTTTTATTCTTGCACAAGGCGAAACATATTATCCGTAAGAGCGAATTTTACGCCGTTTGTTGTCCGTACAGTTTTGTCTTCGAAAACAAAAACCGCTTCTGCACCGGGAAAGGCTTCAATTAAAGCCATTCCCTTTTCATAACCCAGAACAAAGACCGCTGTTGAAAGAGCGTCGGCATCCATTGAGTTATGTGAAATAACAGTCACTGACAAAAGGCCGTTATCAGCAGGGTACCCTTGAAAAGGTGAAAAGATGTGATGAAAGCGCCCGCCATTTTCTTCAAAGAAACGTTCATATACGCCGGATGTTACTACGGTTTGCGCTCGTGAGTGTTCTGCTGTAATATTTACAATTCCCATTATGTCGCCCCTGTTGTAACCAGGGTTTTGTATGCCCGCTCTCCATGGGCTTTTATCTTTTTTCTCTCCGCAGATCACAATGTTTCCGCCAAGATCAATAATTGCCCGTTTTACATTTGAATTTTTAACAATGGCTGCCGCTTCATCAGCGGCATAACCCTTGGCTATTCCTCCCAAATCCAGAGCCATCCCCGTACGCCTGAGAAAAACACTGCGTGTATGCGGATCGAGTTCTACATCCTGCCAGTTTATCAACGGGAGAATTTCATCAATTTCTTTTTGGGAAGGAAGGCGGGGAGTATCTGTGCCAATTCCCCAAAGAGACACTAAAGGCCCCACAGAGGGATCAAACGCGCCGCCGGAAAGCCGCGCAAAATATACGGCTCGTTCAATTACTTTATAAACATCATCATGAACCTGTACAGGCTCAATTCCGGCGGCGGCGTTTATGCGGCTAACGTCTGATGCCGGAATATTTACGCTCATGAGATTTTCTATTTCGTGAATTCTGGAAAAGATGTCCCGGTAAACTCTGTCCCGCGATTGATCGAAAAGCGTTACCGAACAAACAGTGCCAAGCGCGAATTCAGCGCGGGAAGATTCCGTCTGTGCGCATGCCCCAAAACAAAGCAGCAGCAAAAAAGGCAGTTTGCATTTATTCGTGCTGAGGGATTGTTGATTTTTTTTAAAGTCCAAAGCGCTCGGAAAATTCCTTGAGATGGCTGCCGATAAAAAAAGCGCCGTAAACGGTTAACACAATGCCGATTGTAATGCCTACAGGCAGCAAAAAAGATGCTCCGGTTTCTTGTGCGATTTTTTGAAAATCAAATCCGAAAAAAGCGGTTGCCAAAGATATCAGGATGATTAACCCTGCAATTATCCAGCCGCGCACAGATAAGCCTCCGGGAATGGCGTAAGGCACAGATGTTTCTGTCTCTTTTTCTTCGGCGGCAATCTTTGCCATTATTGAATCTTCAAGACCGGGAGAAAACGGGAAAAAATCATGATGCATTATTTCTTTTGCCGTTTCAAAACGTTTTATTTTTTCGGCGCAGTCCTGACAAAGAAAGGTATGCAGCCAAATCTGCATCTGTGAAAATAACGGCATGGAATCTTCACTTCCATGTTCACTATTTGAGTATTCAAAAATCAAATCCAGCAGCTTTGAACAATTCATCCTGCGCTCCTTAAATCCCGCCTAAAAATCAAGTTTCTCTCTTAACAATATTTTCGCCCTGAATACATGGGATTTTATGGTATTTACCGGAATGCCGGTAATTGCCTCAATCTCCTGATAAGAGCGATCATAAAAAAAAAACATATCAATACATATTCTGAAACGTTCGGGCAATTCCTTTACTGCTGCCTGAACCGCTTCCCTTGCCGCATTACGAAGAGTGTCCCTTTCCGGCGTATCACCCGTGTTTACAAGTTTGTTCACATCTTCTTCCGCAAGGCTGTAATATTCTTTCCTCCTGCTTATTTCATTGACAGCCGTATTATACGCTATCCTGTAAAGCCATGTTGAAAATCTGCTTCTGCCTTCAAATCCGCAAAGATTCCGGTATGCTTTTAAGAAAACCTCCTGGGTAAAATCCGAAGCGTCTTCCTGATTACGGAAAAAGCTCAGTCCCATTCCATTTACGGCTTTTTCATGCCGCCGTACCAAAAGCCGGAATAAATCCTTCTGCCCCGATACAATCTGGCTGACAATCAATTGATCGCTAAAGTCAGATTCGCCGTTCTTCTCCTCATCCATTGCGTTTTTCGACACGCTTTATAACATAATATGATATAAGACCGGCTCCCATTGACAGGGGAATTATCCCACCCAGCAGACCGTAAGATGCGCCTTCAATAATTGATAACAGTACGGTAAGAGCCGCTCCAACGCCGCTTAAAAGCGCACCGGATAACAGGCTGAATGAAAAAAGATCAAATACCGGCCGGTTGTACTGCCCTGTTTTTATGAGCAGGGTTTTTCGCCTGTGATCCCACAAAATATAGAAAAAAATAACCGCGCAGCCCATTACAATTCCCACAATGGGAATAATGGCTATAATGACCTGGGCGGTTGAAGAATTTACATTTTCCATAAAAACTCCTGAACCTCATTTTAATATCTTTCATAACCCAGTGTCTATATTTTGACACAGGAGAATATTGCCGGTTGCGGTGCGGTAACCCAAAAGATCCGTTAATCCAGTACCATCAAATCGCTGAAGTACAGGGTTTGTATTCGTCCAAGACGCAAGCTTTCGTTAAAACGCTTTAATATTTCGGCCTTTGCCGCTTCTTCATTTATTTGGCTTACATCTTTTGCCGGAAGTGACGAAAAATAATCGTACGCAATTGTCCTGAAATCAGTTATTTTTGCGGCTAATTCTTCTGTAAATGTAATATCGTTCGCGGAGTAGGGAAACGCTATTGAAAGAATTAAGATAGATGAGTTTGAAAGCGGGATTCTTAACCGCCCAATTCCTGAAAAAACGCGAATGTCGTCATACTGCGAATTCACAGAGGCTGTTTCTGATGATTTTCCCAATTTTAAAATTGGATTATTTGATGAACGGACAAGGCCAAAAATAGTACCGGCAAAAAACAGCAAAATCAGCGCGCCTGCGACATAGAGCAGGATCATGTAAATAATGCGCGATACTTTTGTGCCGGAAATACGGATCATTTTCACTACTCAGGAACATAACATAAAAACAAGGCGGAAACAAGGCATATTTTTAGTCTTGACATATTTTCTAAAATCTGATAGATTGGTTTTTTATTATATAAGGAGAATAATTATGAAGAGATTTTTGATTGCTTTTGTCCTTGTCGCGGTTCTGGTAACCGGTACCGCATTTGCCCAATTCGACCTCATGAGTTACCCGCCTCCGCTAAGTGGCGGAAATGTACTGTTTGATGGCGGTATTGGGATGGCTTATACTGGCTACGATGGAAAGTGGGCTTTTCCGCCTGTGTTTATTCAAGCGGAGTATTGTCTGCCTATGCTTCCTCTTTCTGTAGGGGCTTCGGTATCTTTTTATCGGTGGAAATATGAATTGAGTCTTCTTAGCGTTGATTATGGTTTTACATTAACTGTTTTTACTCCTGCTGCAAGAGTTAACTGGCACTGGGGTTTGAATATCGACTGGCTTGATATTTATACAGGAATAAGCCTTGGTTATCAGGTTGTCAACGCGAAATATAATAGCAGCGCAGTCACAACCGGTGCTGCAGCCAGTACCTTTTATTGGGGCGGTCAGGCAGGGGCGCGCTTCTATTTTACTGAAAATATTGGCGCCATGATTGAGACAGGTTATCCTTACTGGGCAAAGGCCGGGATTGCCCTGAAATTCTAACTCTGCCTGTCTTTAAGGTGAAGCTTCGCGCAGGCGCGTACGGCTCTTGCGCTTGCTTCACTGATTTTGCAGTGTTCGGACATTTCTGACACATCGGCGGCGGCGATGTTGGCGATTGTGTTGTAGGTTTTCATAATTGCGGCGGCTCTTTTTGGGCCGATACCTTCGACAGATTCCAGTATCGGGAAAAATAAATCTTTTGACCTGAGTTTCCGGTTAAAGTTTACGGCAAAACGGTGGCATTCATCGCGCACAAACTGCAGGACTTTTAATGCTTCTGATTGTTTTGACAGGACAATCGGCTCTTTTGCGTCCGCAAGCCAAATCTCTTCGTTTCTTTCCGCAAGGCCGATAAGGCCGCAGTCAACTCCCAGCTCTGTTAATATTTCTTTTGCGGCATTAACCTGTCCAATGCCTCCGTCTACAAGTATTAAATCGGGAAGCTCCAATCCTTCGCGGATAATGCGCGAGTAACGGCGGCTGACTACTTCGCGCATTGCGGCAAAATCATCCACTATTCCAATAACAGTGCGCAGTTTAAAGTGACGGTAATTTTTGCGGTTAGGGACTCCGTTTTTAAAAGAGATTAAAGAAGCAACAGGATGTTTGCCGTCAAGATGAGAAATATCAAACCCTTCTATATTCTCCGGTCTGTTTTTTAAGTTTAAGACCTGCGCCAGTTCATCAAGAGCAGGGCCGGCTCCTCTTTCTTTCAGGCGTTTGCGCAGGTCTTCCGCCGCGTTTTGCCGCGCCATAGCCATAATTGCTTCATGGTGTTTTTCTTCAGGAGTCAGCAATTCCGGCTCAAAATTGAATTTTGCCTTAAACCAGTCAGATAATAAATTATTCGAATCTGTGAACATATTCTGGATAAAAATCTTTTGCGGGGGAGGGCGGGAGGTGTCATAATACGAAGTGATAAAAATCTCCAGAGACTCAAGTTCATCCGCGGCGGAGCGGGTACGAAAAAGATCGCGGCCTGTCATTTTACCGCCGCGCATGGAAAAAACGACAAATGTGGCAAGCACACCTTCGGCAGTCCAGGCAATATAGTCTCTGTCTTCGGGATTAAGGTCCTGTACAGACCTTTCTTCTTTTGTCAGATTTTCTATCGCCTTGATTGTGTTTCTGAATTGCGCCGCCTTTTCATATTGCAGCGCTCTTGCCGCTTCATGCATTTTAGAAGCAAGATCGATAAACAGCGATTCTGTTTCTCCTGCCAGAACTTTTTGCACACGCTGTACATGAATGTTGTATTCTTCAATATTTATTTTTCCGCAGCAAGGCGCCATGCAGCGGCTGATGTGGTAATACATACACGGCCCGTTTTTTCTGATTTTTCTGCATTTTCTTAAAGGGAACAGTCTGTCGATCAAATCAAGCATGATGTCTATGCTTGGTACATTTGGAAACGGCCCAAAGTAAAGACTGCCGTCCTGGATAATTCTGCGTGTTCTGAAAACTCTTGCGAAATCTTCATGTGTTATGCGTATAACCGGGTAAGTTTTCCCGTCTTTCAGATTGATATTGTACTTGGGCGAATGCTGTTTAATCAGGGTATTTTCAAGAAGAAGGGCTTCATATTCGTTTGCTACGATAATTGTTTCTATATTGCGAACGTGCCGCAGGAGAGTGACAGTTTTTATATCCTTTTCGCCTGAAAAATATGATTTCAGCCTGTTTTTTAGGTGTTTTGCCTTGCCTACATAGATGATCCGGCCTTCATCATCCTTCATTATATAAACTCCGCTTTCCGCCGGAGCCTGTTTTACTTCATTTATTATTCTATTATCCATATAAATTTGCCGATAAAATAGAAGAAAACAATGAATAAAAGATTATTTCTCATATTAACAGTATATAGCGTCTTGTTTGTTTCCGGTAGTGTTTTCGGAGTTGGGGAAAGCACTATTGTTTTGGGTGGAGCATCTTCCTGGAGAATGGCTGAATACAGAGAAAGCGTTACAGAGGCCCGGTCTGTCAGGCCGCACCCGGTGCTGGTTCTTTCTTCTTCCAGTATTTCAACAGCCGGTTATTCAGCAGCCGCAGGAGTATTGGGAAATTTTGTTCCGTTAAACGAATCTGCTCTGGATTTGTCCATTTCTTTTGATGAAAACAATCCCGGTCTTTACAGGGACAGTATTGGACATTACAAGATTACTTCATCAGGCGGAATAGAAGCGGCGGATTCATCTTACGCGAGAGTCGGCTCCGGGGCGGCTTTGTTTGGCAATAACAGACCGCTTGTTGTTACACCAGACAGCCGGAACGCCCTTTTTTCAGGCGGAAACAGGTTAAATGATTTTACAATTGAATTCTGGCTTTATCCGTTAAACATGGAAAACGGCGAACAGATACTTTCATGGTCTTCAGTAAGGCCTTCTTCTTCGGGAGGGAATTTTTCCCTGCAAAGAATAAACTGTACTGCTTCCAGAAACAGGCTGCAGTGGTCGTTTGTTAATTTTTTTACATCTGTTGCAGGCGTTTCCAGTATCAATATTGAGTTTTCAGGGAATGCTCCTGTGGTTCCGAAAACATGGAGCCATCATCTTGTCCGTTTTGACGCAGCAACCGGAATGGTTGAGTATCTTGTAAACGGGATAAGTGAAGCAATTGTATACGCAACGCCCCGAGGCAGGGAAGGCGGCGAAGTTTATACGCCAATTGCAGGCAGCAACGGTTCCTTTTCACTTGGCGAGCGTTTTTCGGGTCTGATGGATGATTTTAAAATCCACAATGTTTGCGCCGGACGTTCTTCAATTCAAAAATATGCGATTTCCGGCGGCAGAGCGGAAACAAGGGCTATTGATTTGGGTCACAGCAACAGCGGTATAATCAGGGTCGATGCTTCCGGCGGCAGAGTCAGCATCAGTGGAAACGATGCCAAAAATGAGTTCCGTGAAAACGGACGGTTTCGTTTCTCCGATGACGCGGAGATGAATTTTTTTATCCGCTCCTCTGAAAATCCCTATCTTTTGGCAAACAGCCAATGGATCAGTTTTACGCCGGGAATAAACATTGCCGGAATACAGAGTCGTTATGTGCAAATAGCTGTGGATTTTTATCCGTCAGCGGACGGAGAAACCAGTCCGTATCTCAATGAGCTGCGAATAGTTTATGTACCCGGAGAGCCGCCGCTGCCGCCGGGGAATGTTACGGCTGTTGCTGTTGACGGTGGGGTTCTGCTTCGCTGGAGACACAGCCCCGATGCCAATGTAAAAGGTTATCTTGTTTATTACAGCACTGTCAGGGGGGAACTGTTTGGCGACGGCGCTTTATTGGGCTCCTCCCCAATTAACGTAGGGTACAAAAACAGCCTGCTGATTGACGGCCTGAAAAACGGCTCTCTTTATTATTTCAGGATTGCGGCGTATGATCATGAATCGGGAACTATTTTCAATGCGGGGGATTTTTCAAACGAAGTAACGGCAAGACCTCTTTCTGGTTTGCCGCTTTTAGGCTTATATCCGCAGGGTTTGGAGGCAGCGTCAACAAACGGCGCAAACAGATTCAGGTGACGCAAAACAATTTTAACAGTAAAATTGAATCATACTTAAAGGAAATACCAAGCCTTCCGGTATCAGTCGGTAAAGTGCTGGAGATTTGCAACAACTCATCTTCCAGTCCAACGGATCTTAATCAGGTTATTTCTCTTGATCCCGTTTTGACAGGCAAGCTTCTTCAGCTTATTAATTCCGCTTATTACGGCCTTGGCCTTGGTTCTCATGTAACCTCAATTGTAAAAGCGATAACAATGCTGGGAACGAATACTGTAAAAAATCTTGCTTTGTCCAGCGCGATTTTAAGCACTTTACCAAAGAACAAGGAACAATCCGGGCTGGACATGGAAGGTTTTTGGCGGCACTGCCTATGTGTGGGAGTGTTTTCAAAACTTATCGCAATCAGGCAGAAAGTTGATTCCAGATATCATCAGGAATACTTTACGGCCGGTTTGCTTCATGATATCGGAAAAATTCCGTTGAACGCGGTTTTATCTTCGGAATATATGAATACAATTACATCCGCGGATCGTGACAACAGCGCTTTACATATAATAGAAAATGAAAAAATCGGAACCAATCATACCGTTATTGGCAAATTAATTGCAGCCGCCTGGAAGCTTGATAATCCGGTAGCCGATGTCATTGCCTGCCATCACAACACTGAAGAATATAATGGGGACTTTGTGCATATTCTTTATACTGTGGCGGTTTCCAATTATTTTTCTGTTTTAAATGACATTGGTTTTGCCGGTAACAGAAAACCTGTAAAGCCGGAGAAGAAAATTTGGGATTTTTTAAAAATAAAAGAAGACATATATGAAGAGTTTATCGGAAATGTCAATGAAGAAATAAATAAAGCCAAGATATTTTTACAAATTTAGAGGCGCTCCTTAACAGGCTTGGCTGTACAATTCTGAAAAAAAACAGTAAAATTAGATATGCTTTCAGTACGTTTTTGGGGGGTACGGGGCTCAATACCGTGCCCGGGGCCTGATACAGTATTATTTGGCGGCAATACAGCCTGTGTTGAAATAAGGGCGGATGACAGGCTGCTTATCGTTGATCTTGGCACCGGCATCCGGCCGCTTGGTGACTGGCTTATGGCAAATGATTTCAGGACAAAAGGCAGGATCTCAGCCGATATTTTTGTTACCCATACTCATTGGGATCATGTGCTTGGCTTTCCCATGTTTACTCCTGTTTATGTCAAGGGTACGGAATTGCGTATAACGGGCCCTGTATCTTTTGAAAATGAAAACCTTAAAGATATTATCCAAAACCAGTTTTCATACCGTTACTGGCCTGTAAGAGCCGGAGAACTTGCCGCGAATATTGAATATAATCAGATAAAAGAAACTTTACTTGATCTTGGCGGCGGTCTGACTGTCGCGAGTAAGTTCCTGAACCATCCGGTTTTCTGTCTTGGTTATCGTTTTAATTATAAAGGCAAGTCAATTGCCGTTGTTTTTGATCATGAACCGTTCCGTAATCTTTTTTCCAACGATCCCGCTGACGAAGGTTATAATGAGGAACTGGCAAAAGAAGGAGAAATTGCTGCCGCCGAAGAAAATGAAAAAATCAGGAATTTTATTTGCGGCGCTGATATTGTTATTCATGATGCCCAATATTCCGAAGAAGAATATGCCACCCATATCGGCTGGGGACACGCGTCGATGACTCATGCTGTTCTTTCCATAACCGGCGCTGATGTAAAAAAACTTGTCTTTTTTCACCACGACCCCACGCACACGGACAGCCAGCTTGAACAGTTTGAAAAGATTTACAAAACCAATATGGCAAATATATTCATGGCAAAGGAAGGAATGATTCTTGAAGCGTAGTAAGGGAGAGATTTAGTGAGTGAAGCAGACAGAAGACAAATTGATACAGGGAAAGTTCGTGAGTTTTGTGAAAGGCTTTTCGAAGCTTATGGTTTTTCAGGAGATAACAGTAAAATTATAAGCGATGTACTGATACGCGCCGACCTTTACGGAATTGAGTCGCATGGTGTACACCGGTTGATCCGTTACAATGATGAAATAACATCAGGCCAGGTTGATGTAAACGCAAAAACAGAAATCGTACATGAAACCGCTATCTCCGCGCGGATGGAAGCAAACAAGGCAATGGGGCAGCTTGTCGGTGTTGAAGCGATGAAACTTGCGATCCGCAAAGCGCGTGAGAGCGGATGCGGAATGGTTACAGTACGCAATTCAAACCACTACGGCATTGCCTGCTATTATACAAATATGGCGGCGGACGAAGACCTCATGGGTATCAGCATGTCAAACACCGAAGCAATCTGCGTGCCTACTTTTGGCTCTCAGGCAATGACCGGCACAAACGCAATGGCTGTTGCAATGCCGGCCGACCCTGTTGTTTTTTCTTTCGATGCGTCCACAACAGTTGTTCCGCGCGGAAAGCTGGAAGTTTATAAAAAAAACGGCGAGCCGCTGCCTGATCTGTGGGCGCTTGATAAGGACGGAAAACCCTGCGCGGATGCCGCTTTGGTAATAGAAAACATAATTAACAAATCAGGCGGCGGCATTGCTCCTCTTGGAGGAGTGGGAACTCTTCATGGCGGACACAAGGGTTACGGACTGAGCGTTATTGTTGACCTTTTTTCGGCAGTATTTTCGGGAGGACTGACTTCAAATTATGTGAATAGAAAGCCGGATCACACCGGTATTTGCCATTACTTTATGGCGATTGATTACGGTATCTTTGGAGACAAAAAATCAATACGGGCAGGCATGTCGAAGTTTTTACAGGAACTCAGAGACAGCAAAAAGGCAGAAGGCCACAGCCGGATTTATACGCACGGGGAAAGAAAAGAAGAACTTATGGCTCAGAGGAAAAACAACTCAATTCCCATTAATGAAAAAACTCTTGAGGAAATGAAAAATCTTGCCAATAAACTTGGCGTGGAGTTTTCGCTTTAACCAATCGCTTTTTTAAGCTCTTCTGTTTTGTCCGTTTTTTCCCATGAAAATTCAGACCGTCCAAAATGGCCGTAAGCCGCTGTCTTTAAATAAACCGGCTGCCGCAGATTTAAGGTTTTAATTATACCGCTGGGACTCAAATCGAAGACTTTTTCAACTGCTTTTTCTATTCGGCTTTCGTCTGCTTTTGCGGTGCCGAAAGTATCAACCATTACCGAGACGGGAAACGGCACGCCGATGGCATAGGCGAGTTGTATTTCACAGCGGTCTGCCAGTTTGGCGGCGACTATATTTTTTGCGACATAACGCGCGGCATACGCGGCTGACCTATCAACCTTGGTTGGATCCTTGCCTGAAAAAGCGCCGCCGCCGTGCCGTCCCATTCCGCCGTATGTGTCAACAATAATTTTTCGTCCTGTAAGCCCTGTATCGCCGAACGGACCGCCAATCACAAACCGGCCTGTTGGATTTATAAAGTATTTGGTTTTTTTATCGAGCATGCCTGTCGGTTCAAGTATCGGTTTTACAATTTTTTCGATAACTGTAGATTCGATTTCTTTGTAGGACACATCCGGATCATGCTGGTGAGCAATGACAACCGTATCTATGCGGATTGGTTTGTTTCCGTCATATTCAACTGTTACCTGGCTCTTTGAATCAGGGCGCAGCCATTTAATGGATTTGTTTTTTCTTAATTTTGCCGCATGTTGCAGAATTTTATGCGCAAGCATAATCGGCATCGGCATAAGTTCTTTTGTTTCATTGCATGCAAAACCGAACATCATCCCCTGATCCCCCGCTCCCTGCTGACCTTTAAATTTTTTTAAGCCTGTGCCGGAAACGCCCTGTGAAATGTCAGGAGACTGGTTGTGGATCATATCAAGCACAGCCATTGATTTGCAGTCAAGTCCGTAAGCAGGATCGGTGTAGCCGATATCTTCGGCTATTTTTCTCACCAAATCATGAAAATCTACATAAGTTTTTGTTGTAATTTCTCCGCCAATCAGCACCATTGATGAAGACGCAAATGTTTCGCACGCGATCCTGCTTTGAGGATCGTCTTTCAGACAAGCGTCAAGAATGGCGTCAGATATCTGGTCGCAGAGTTTGTCGGGATGACCTTCACTCACTGACTCAGATGTAAATAAATAGCGTCCTTGTTTTGTTGTTTTCATACTTTTCTCCAAAATTTTCTTAATTATCTGACGAGACTGCGTATATGTGCAGCAGTTTCCCGCCGTCCTCGCTGGTCTTCGATGTTTGCGATTTGCTGGAAATAATTGCTGATGCTTTGACGGGCTTGCGGATCATTCAGGTTTGTTCTTAAGTCAGGAATAGTAAGATTCGCATCCGGCAGAATAAAATCAGGATCTGTAACTGCATTGTTAACCATCATGATTAACGGATAATAACCTCCATCCTGATATAACTGTCTGGCTATGCGGGACAAAGTGTCGCCCCTGCGTACAGTGTAAGTTGCGGCTCCGTCAAGAATAATGCCGCTTTGATGACGGCCGCTTAAAGTACCGGTGGAGCCGGATACAGTTCCGGTCACAGTTCCGTATGATGCGCCCGATTCTGTGCCGGGAGCAGTGGTTGTTGTAGTTGTTGCTCCGGGAGTAGATATTGCCGGGGTTGCAGGTGAAGTTGTGCCGACAGACACTTGAGTATTTGTGGTTAAATTCTGACTGACGGAGCTTGATGATCCGGGTGAAGAGGCAGAAGTATTCGGGGATGATCTGCATGCTACTGACAGAAAAATAATTAAAATTAAAACAGAAAATAAAAACATTTTTTTCATCACAGCCCTCCTGTTTGAAACGATATTCAAAATGGCATTTTATTATATCATTAAAGGTAAGAAAACTACAAGCAATCGTCAAATTCCTGCAAAATAAAAATAGTTTACCTATTTAGACATAGGTATTATACTATATCTAGTGCAAAAATCAAGCAGAGGAGGCAAATATGCAAAAACCAGCAACCAATAAACGGCTGATTGGCGTTGTGGTTCCGGTTGGAGCTTTGCGAAGCGGGAAAGGAATTGGAGTGGGAGAATTCTCCGACTTGGCAGATTTTGCCCTTCTGTGTAAAAAAATGAAACTGGGTCTTATTCAGATTTTACCTGTCAACGATACCGGATTTGAAAGTTCCCCGTATTCCAGCTTGACTGCTTTTGGTCTTCATCCTGTATATTTACGAATCGAAGAACTGGAAGAATATAAAATGGCAGATAATACGATTAAGAAACGGGTAAAGGAAGCAAAAGAAAAATTTGACAAGAATGTACGTTTTTCGCATTATCAGGTTCTAAAGGAAAAACTGGAAATCTGCCATGAAATTTTTAATTTGCAAAAATCAGAGATTGTAAAAAGCGCTTCGGGCGGAAAACTTTCGGAATGGATAAAACAAAACTCATGGGTTAAGCAATATTCAATATATCGAAGGCTGAAGGAAGCAAATGAGGGAAAATCATGGAAGGACTGGTCTGAATACAAAACTGTTACTGACGCTGATATTGATAAATTATGGAATGACAAAAAATTACGCGAAGAACACGTCTTCTGGGTTTGGCTGCAGGAAGCGCTGGATACGCAATTTTCCGGCGCTGCCAGAGCAATTGAGGAGGCAGGCATTGTTTTGGAAGGCGATCTTCCCATTCTTATGAACGAGGACAGTTGTGATGTGTGGGCGCATCCTGAAAATTTTATACAGGAATTGTCAGCCGGCGCGCCTCCTGATATGTACAGTTGTGACGGCCAGAACTGGGGATTTCCAATCTATAATTGGGATGCTCAGGAAAAGGATAATTTTTCATGGTGGCGAAAGCGGCTGGAGGCAGCCGGCAAATATTACAGCGCTTACCGTATCGATCATGTATTGGGATTTTTCCGCATCTGGGCAAGCTCGCGAAACGATAACTCCGCCGCCCTCGGCCGTTATGTGCCATATTTGCCGGTTGTTTCCGCAGACTTGGCAAAACTCAAGTTTGACAAAAGCAGAGTCCTCTGGCTGTCACAGCCGCATATTCTTACAGGGGAAGTATGGGACGCGCTGAAGAACACTCGGGGCGGCTCATTTAACGAAGATGAACTTGCATCTGCCGCCAACATGGTTTTTTCAAAAGCGCTTGACAGGATAGGGACCGAAGAGATGTGGCTTTTTAAAAAGGAAATCAAGGGAGAGAAAGATATTGAAAAACTGAAGCTGCATCCTGCTGTTCAAAATTATCTTGTTCATAAATGGCGTGACAGGATTTTTCTGGAATATGAAAGCGGAAAATATTTTCCGGTCTGGTTCTACAGAGACTCCTCTGCATGGAAATCATTGTCAGACGAAGAAAAGAAAAACTTGGGAGCTCTTCTGGAGGAACACAGGGTAAAATCTGAAAAAATCTGGGAGGCTTTGGGTGAAAAACTTTTGTCGGTGCTGCTGGAATCGTCTCCCATGCTCCCCTGCGCGGAAGACTTGGGAGCTGTTCCTGATTGCGTGCCAAAGGTGCTTGCGAAATTAAAGATTCTTGGGCTGCGGGTCATTCGCTGGTTCCGCGAGTGGGGAAAAGAAGGACAGCCGTATATTCCTTTTGAAGAATACCCCGAATTAAGCGTCTGTACTCCTTCGGTTCATGACAGTTCTACAATTCGTGAATGGTGGGAGAAGGAGACGGAACAGCATCAGTTTTCCGGTTTTATCGGCGTTCCTTCTCTGCCAAAAATATACAATCCGGGTACCGCAAAAATTATTCTGTCAAAAGCCGCGGGCGCCGGTTCGCGTTTCCGTGTTTTTCAGATACAGGATCTTTTGCATCTTTCCAATAAATGGTATTCGGAAAAACCGGAACAGGAAAGGATCAATGTGCCGGGTACCAGCAATGATTTTAACTGGACTTACCGTCTCCCGGCGCAGATTGAAGAAATTGAGAAGGACGAGGAATTAATTACGGCAGT
Organism: Treponema sp.; assembly: GCA_031254175.1. GTDB lineage: Bacteria > Spirochaetota > Spirochaetia > Treponematales > Breznakiellaceae > WQXQ01. Next base: position 627 of record JAIRUY010000137.1, on the reverse strand, counting down.
CGCGGAATTGAGCGAAATCAAGCCAGCTTCCAAAAAAAGCGCTGTAAAGACATAAAAGAGTTTTCTTTACAGTTGATTTTTGGTAGAGTGGTGAATGCAGCGGAAGGAGGGGCCGATGCCTGAACAGTATAATAATGAATATCTGGATATACTTCCGGTGTGGGCGCAGGAGCTGGCCAACAAGTACAGATCCAAGACAAAAAATCTTTACATACTGCACGGCAATATACGCGACTTTCTTCCTCATGAAAAAAAAGAAGATGAATTTATTTTTAAAAGAATACAGGAATATATCTCTGATATATTGTTCGGAAATCAGGATATTATCGCATATTATGATCGTTCCTCGGGGATTACATTTTGTGAGCAGGAAATGGAGCGTGATTACCTTTCTGCTGCCCCAAAGTTTTGCGTAAGCCCTGATATTGATACCGGCGATTTTACCTCTACCGATCCTGAAAAATGTTTTCCGTATCTTGAAAAATATTTTCTTTCGCGGATACCGGCGAACAAGCGGGAAAAATGCCGCATGGTGTTTATAATAGATTATGCCGAACATCTTGTTCCTGCGGGAGACCGGCTTTCCGATACCGACCGTTATTGCATAGTAACGTTTAACCGGTGGGC
>JAIRUY010000101.1 GCA_031254175.1 Treponema sp. | reverse complement strand
AACTTGCCTTTTACGTTATTATAGCTGTTTCTTGGGCTCTTGCCGTGCAGCCATTATTTAACAAACACAGCTTAACGCTGTGCCTTTTTTTGGGCATCGGTTTCTTTTATCAGCGCTTCTGACACATTCTGGGGAACTTTGGCGTATTTTTCAAACTCCATTGTAAACTCCGCCTTTCCCTGAGTCAGAGAGCGCAATGTTGTAGAATAGCCGAACATTTCGCTCAAGGGAACTTCGGCTTCTACACGGGAAAAATGCCCGTCTTCAACAGATGAAGAAATTATACCACGCCTTTGGTTAATTGAGCCGAAGATGTTGCCCTGAAACTCGGTGGGGCCTTCCACCGACACTTTCATTATTGGTTCAAGAATAACGGGCTTTGCCTTGTTATACGCTTCACGGAAAGCGCCGATTGCCGCGGACTGGAAAGCAATGTCTGATGAGTCTACAGGATGGCTTTGACCGTCATTTATGACACACCGGATATTTACAATCGGGAATCCAATTAAACTGCCCTTTTTCACTGCTTCCTTAAAGCCCTTGTCGCAGCTTGGCACATATTCAGAGGGAATTGCGCCGCCTTTGATCATATCTACAAATTCATAGTCGCCGTCTGCATAAGACTCCATAAAACCGGCTACTCGTCCAAACTGACCTGAACCGCCGGTTTGTTTTCTGTGGGTATAGTTGAACTCGGCTTTTTGCGTAATTGTTTCGCGATATGCAACCTGCGGCATTCCGGTTTCAACTTCGCATTTATATTCACGGCGCATTCTTTCAATATAAACTTCGAGGTGAAGTTCCCCCATTCCCTTGACGATTGTCTGGTTTGATTCCGGATCGACGTATGTCTGGAAAGTAGGGTCTTCCTTGGTAAAACGGTTTAAAGCCTTTGCCATCTGATCCGCGCTTTTTTTGTCTTTCGGGCTGACGGCAAGCGAAATAACCGGAGCAGGCACAAACATAGAAGTCATCGCGTAATTAAGGTTTCCGCCGCAGAATGTATCGCCGCTGGCACATTCAATTCCAAAAAGCGCAACAATGTCGCCGGAAGAGCCTTCATTAATATCTTCCATGCTGTCCGCATGCATACGCACAAGGCGTCCTACCTTAAACTTTTTACGGGAGCGCGTATTTACAAGCTCATCGCCTTTTTTCAGCTTTCCCTGATAAATACGAACATAGGTAAGCTGCCCGTATTGGCCGTCTTCCAGTTTGAAGCCAAGCGCAACTGTGGGCTTTTTTTCATCCGGGGAAAGTTCAATTTTCTCTTCGTTATTGTCAAGATCAAGCGCATGGTTTTTAATTTCATCGGGATTGGGAAGATAATGGGTTACAGCGTCCAGCAAGGGCTGAATTCCCTTGAATTTGTAGGCAGAGCCAAGCATAACAGGCACAAGCTGTTCAGCGAGAGTTCCCTTGCGGATAGCCGCATGAATCATGTCTTCCGGGATATCTTCGGCGGCAAGAAATTTTTCCGCAATTTCGTCAGAAAACATGGAAAGCGCATCCATCATTTCCTCACGGTACTTTTCTGCGTCTGCTTTAAGATGTGCAGGGATTTCCGCATGGCGGATTGTTTCTCCCTGGGGACCGTCAAAGTAAACAGCCTTCATGGTAACAAGGTCTACAACGCCTTCAAGCTTGTCTTCAAGCCCGATTGGTATCTGAATCATCACAGCGTTAAGACCGAGTTTTTCGCGCAATTGCATCCGCACCTTAAAGGGATTTGCCCCGGTACGATCGCACTTGTTAACAAAAGCGATACGCGGCACATTGTACCGTTTAAGCTGGCGGTCAACAGTGATGGACTGGGACTGTACCCCGCCGACTGCACAAAGTACAAGAATCGCTCCGTCAAGTACCCTTAGGGAACGTTCAACTTCAATTGTAAAGTCAACGTGTCCCGGTGTATCAATCACGTTGACTGTGCAGTCTTTCCATGTTACCTGAGTCGCCGCTGATTGAATTGTGATTCCTCGTTCACGTTCAAGCGCCATGTGATCCATTGTTGCCCCCACTCCGTCCTTTCCCCGGACTTCGTGAATGGCATGAATTTTCTTACTGTAAAACAGAATACGTTCTGACAGAGTGGTTTTTCCGGAATCAATATGCGCGCTAATTCCGATGTTTCGCATTCTGCTGGTGTTAGCACTCATTGTTAAATAGCTCCTTTCTTGATTAACCAAAAGCGGTTAAGAATTGGCATGTTCGGAACCAACAAACCTGCGGTTTGAATTGGTTTTCTCACAAGCCTTGTAAAATATGCCAATGTATGACAGAATATAGCAAAGTTTTCAAAGAAAAGCAAGTAAACGTCATAAAAATAGCATTTAATTACTAAAAGAAAAGAAGTCGTTAACCTAACTTTCCACTATTTATCCACAGGCAAAAAAAGCAACATATTATTCAGAAAATAATACTATGATTGCTTTTTACAAAAAAATCATCAATAAGTCCAATAATTAAATCATGTAATTCCTTATGTAGCAAGGAATTAGCAGATTCCGTTACTTGAAGATTTTTTTAAAACCTCAAAATTGTATAAATATTAATACACCCCCAGATTTATTCAGGTAAAATACACAGGTTTTCCACAATCAACGTTTTATAAAGAAAAAATAGTCTTTTTGAATATTTTTGCCGTTTATTCCTGAAAACCTGACTTATCAGGCAGGGCCTTCATCTTTTCTTTAAGCTCAAGAAGCATAACATCGGCTGAAGCATCGGATTTCTCCAGTTCCTTAAATTGTTTTTCCAGGTTTGCGCTATTGCTTAAATCTTCCAATTCTTTGGAGGCATCCGCCATTGCTTCCATTTGATCAACCTTGGCAGCCATGCGGTCAAACGCTTCAAACGCGCTTTTATTGCCGGATACGGTAGAAATAGTGTCTTGTATCTTCTGTTGGGCTTCTGCCCTCTTTGCCCTGGCGATAAGAAGATTTTTCTTGCGCTGAGCTTCTTCTATCTTGTTCTGCAGATCCCTCAGGCTCTCTTTCAGTGAATCTACCGAAGTTTTTTGCGCTTCCCATTGTTTCTGGTACTCCGCGCCGGCATTATCATATTCCTGTTTACGCAGGAGGGCTTCTCTTGCAAGATCATCCCTGCTGTTGTTAACGGCAAGCATTGCCTTGCGTTCCCATTCTTTTGACTGGGTTAACTGGTTGTTTTTTTCCCGTTCCAGCTTTTTTTCATCCGCAATGGCCATTGCTACAGCCTTTTTTGACTCTATAAGCTGTTCATTCATCTCTATAATCAATTGATTCAACATTTTTTCAGGTTTTTCCGCATTGCCGATTAACGCATTAACATTCGCAGCAATAAGGGTTTTAAGTCTGGAAAAGATACCCATCTTTTTCTCCCTTTAATTATTTTTTACCGGCTGAAGCATCTGGCTTGTCTCTATACACAGAGAGAACCGGATAGTGTTGGGTTAAAGCCAAACTAAACGAGTCCAAAGTAGCCCGGAAATCAGCAAAATCCATTGAGTTAATCTGCAATGAATCCACCAAAACAATCTTATTGCTATCAATAGCATAAGCGCCGTGAATTACATCGGTAGCATTAAGCTCAAGCAGCTTGGCATACAACTCCAGAAGATTATTCTTTGGAATATCCATTATTTCCGCTCTGATTATTATCAGAGGTTCAGCCTGCATAATCGCCACACCCTGCAGGGAGTGTTCTTCATCATCCAACAGCCAAAGATTTGAGTCTATCTGTTGATATGTTAGCATTAAATCAATTAGATACTGTTCTATTTTGCTGTCTGCCATTTCTGTTTCCTACCCAAGCAAGACCTGACCGGCTTCATCAATCGCAAGAATACTCTTGCACTCAGAACACCGGAAACGGCCTGGCTTTACTGCTTTTAATTTTTTATAACAGATAGGACAGGAAACAACTTTAGGGAAAATAGAAGGTTTCTCCACTGTCTGGTCTGTATTAAAGAAGTGAACTGATTCTTCAATGTTATCTCTGATATTAAAAAACTGGGAAAAACCGAGGAGTTGAAAAACCTCGTAAACTTTCGGCTGTATATCCAGCAAAACAAGGTCTCCACCCCGTGGTTTTACCGCTTTCAGAAAAGAAGTAAATGAGCCAATACCTGTAGATGAGACATAGTTCAGGCCGCCGCAATTAAATATCAATCTGACAAAACCGCTTTCGATTGCTCTTTGCACACGTTTTTGGAAAAAATTGGAGTTGTAAGTATCAATATACCCGGTTAATGTCAACAGCAAGCACCTTGGAGCTTCATCAACTTTATCGATTTTTATTTTGAGGCTGTCATCTTTTTCATCATCAAATCCAGGGACGATATCATTGTTAGACATTGCTCATGCCTCCCTTCGGCCAACGTTCTCGAGAATGTTATTTTATAATAATACAAAATAATGAATTATTTGTCAATGATCCCTTTTCTTGGGCCTTCTTATAGAAAGACTTGCAAAAAGCCCGGTTTTTAAAGTTCTTGTGCCGTGGTACAATTTCCAATGTTTTTAAAAGATATCAGGATTGTTCTTAACAAGGTTTCAGAACCCGGTAACACGGGGGCAGTATGCAGGGCTATGAAAAACATGGGGTTCTCAAAGCTTAGGCTGGTCTCCCCCGAATCAATGGATCAAGAGAAAATCCTTACAAGAGCAGTTCATGCTGGGGATATTTGGGAAAATACAAGAGTTTTTGACAATTTAACCGATGCTGTCGCTGATTGCGCGATTGTAGTTGGAACCACACGCCGCAGGGGGCATCATCGCAAGAGTATTTCCATGACCCCGCGTGTTTTGGCAGCATGGCTTGCGGAACATTCAGGACAGGCAGCGATTGTCTTTGGCAATGAAAGAACCGGTCTTGAAGACTATGAGCTTGAACTATGCAATATTGCTTCACATATTCCTGTTTCAGATGTCCAGCCCTCACTTAACCTGTCCCATGCCGTTCAGATTTATATTTATGAGCTGTTCCTGGCTCTGGAAACACAAAATCCTGTAAAGGGAGAGTGGCAAGCCATGAATCAGGAGGAAATTTCCGTACTCAGCGGTTCAATTACAGATACTCTGGCAAGCCTTGGGTTTTATAAAAACCCCAACAGAGAAGAACAATTCCGCTTTTTACGGGATATTATTTCACGCGCCGGCCTTACAGAAAAAGAAGGCCGGTATTTTAAGGATATAATCATAAAAGCGGCAAGACTTGGCGCCATGGATTAACATTCGGATTGACATCCGGCTAAACATCTGTGTGCTTGACAGTTTTTTGACTTTTGTATTATCTTCTTATGGAAGAAGCTATCTATATGTAATGAAAAATAGTTTTAAAGGTGCCCAGTAAATGTTTACCAAAAAGCGGTCAGACGGAACCTATATTCCGAATCTGCATTTTTTTACGCAGCTGCTGCCTTACCTTATGCCAAAACGGTCAGACGCATGTATTTTTTTTGAACAGGAATTCGATGTAACACAAACGTTAAAATATATCAGTAAAAGAAGAAAAGACGGAAGCGGGATAAAAATCTCTTTGTTTTATATCATCCTGTATGCCGCAGTCCGGCTTATAGCCCAGAGGCCGAAACTGAACCGTTTTGTCTCCGGTCACAAATATTATCAGCGAAACCGCATATCGTTTAATTTTGTGGCAAAAAGGGATTTAAGCGATGACGGTGAAGAAGTCAATGTTACAATGTCATTTTCTCCGCGCCTGACGCTGGAAGGTTTTTGCAAAAAGATCAACGATCATCTTTTAACAATAAAAAAAGGCGCAGGAACCGGCGCTGAAAAAACAAACGCGCTTGTTACCCGTTTACCCAGACTTTTAATAAAATTCATTGTATGGGGCGTTAAATATCTGGATTACCACAACGGGCTTCCCAAGTCCGTCATTGATTCTTTGCCTTTTTTCAGCACCATATTTTTTACCAATGTCGGCAGCGTTGGTATTGACGCTCCGCTGCATCATAATTTTGAAATAGGCAATTGCGGAATTTTTTGCGCAATCGGAAAAATCAGGAAAGAAAACATACTCAAGACGGACGGAACAGTTGAGACGCGCGACAAGGTAAAAATTACATTTACTTATGATGACAGAATAACAGACGGAATTTACTGCGCGCGCGGCATTGATATTCTGCGTGATCTTGTAGAAAATCCGGAAAAACTTGAAAGTCCGCCTGAATTAACAGAGGAAGAAATAAAAAAACTGGGACTCATGGAAAAGGAATTAAACAATGTATGAAAATCAGCCGTGGCTAAAATACTTTGGGAAAACGCCTGTTAATCTGAATTACCCAGATCTTTCTCTTTACGGAATGTTCAGGAAAAATTCCCTGCAGCACTTAAATAATGACGCTCTGGTCTTCTTCGGCAAAAAAACAACCAGAGAGGCTCTTTTAAAAAAAGTAGAACACATGAGCCGCAGTTTTGCACGTCTGGGCATCAGCAAAGGCGACATGGTGATTATCTGCCTGCCGAATACTCCGCAGGCTGTTATTTCTTTTTACGCGCTAAACAGGCTGGGAGCGATCCCCGCTCCAATACATCCGCTTTCGACAGGACCGGAAATTGAATCACACGCAAAACTTGTTTCGGCAAAAACAGCGATAACACTGGACGGGTTTTTCCCGCGTTTTTCCGGCATCTTGCAAAGCGCAGGTTTCAAAAAAGTTATTGTGTGCTCATTAAAAACAGAAATGGATCCTGTAACAAAGATCGGCTTTTCTCTTACGCTCGGCCGGAAAATAAAACCTGTCGCCTATTCCGATACAATTCTGGAATGGGCAAAACTGGAAAAAGAAACCGGCCTTCCCGAACTTGATTCTCCCGATCCAATTAAACCTGATGAATTGGCGCTCATACTTTTTTCCGGCGGCACTACAGCGCAGCCAAAGGCAATCATGCTTTCAAACAGAAACTGCAACGCGCTTGCAATGCAGGTGGAGGCATCAGGCGGCCCGTTAATGCCCGGTGACAAGATGCTTTCAATTCTTCCTGTGTTTCATGGTTTTGGGCTTGCAGTCGGGATTCACGCATTTATGATAAACGGCGGAATATGTATTCTGGTTCCCAAATTTAAAGCTGATTCACTTGCCGCTCTTGTAAAAAAACATAAACCGCATTATATGGCGGGTGTTCCGACATTGTTTGACGCGCTTGCCGCCGATAAAAATTTCTGTAAAATTTCTTTATCTTCGTTCAAGGGGATGTTCTGCGGCGGCGATTCATTAAGCCCGGAAATAAAGGAACGTTTTGAAGCTGTTTTGAAAAAGGGCGGCTCAAACATCATGTTACGCGAAGGTTACGGTCTTACAGAATCTGTTACCGCTGCCGCCATAATGCCCCGCAGCGAATACCGGGAACGTTCATTCGGTATTCCGTGCTCAGACAACTGGTTTAAAGTTGTAAAACCAGACTGGGAAGAATGCGCGGCAATGGAAGAAGGCGAAATCTGTATTGCAGGCCCTACTGTTATGCTTGGATATTTTAATGATAAAGAAGCGACAGAAGCAGCATTGAAAAAACACAATGACGGCAGGTTATGGCTGCATACCGGCGACATAGGCTGCATGGACAAGGACGGGTTCTTTTATTTTAAACAGCGCGCAAAACGGGTCATAAAAACTTCCGGCATTGCGGTGTATCCGTCACAGATAGAGGATGTGCTGAATAAGCATCCTGCTGTGCGGCTTTCATGCGTTATCGGGATACCCGATGCAAGTCAGGGAGAAATACCCAAGGCATTTATACTGCTAAAAGAAAAAAATACCGCAAGTGAAGAATTAAAACAGGATATTAT
>JAIRUY010000028.1 GCA_031254175.1 Treponema sp. | reverse complement strand
CCTTGCTCAGCCGCCGTTTCACCCATCAGAATATCTCTTAATTCTGTCAAATATTTCTTCTCTCCATAAATAAAATCTGATGTTTTTTTTGTTAACAAAATTTTGTTTTTCTCATGGTTTTCTTCCGTCAAATCCGCGCCTTTGCGCCTTTGCGCCTTTGCATTGAAATTCCCGGGATTTTTTTTGTCAGCATTATCACCTAACATAACGGCGGCTTCATCAGGAGAAACGATTTTCAGCCCAAGAGGAAGACCGCTGCCCATCACATCAAACAGACGCGGATCGCCGCCGAATTCCGTCTCAAAAAGATCGCGGTAATTTCGCATAACAGGATTGGTTCGCACAGAAACGCCTGATTTGGAAAAGGCAGAAGAAGCAGTGGCAAATGCGGCATTGTCGGCAATCCCGCCGAAACGCCCCTGCGCATATATTCGGCTGCGGTGCCCCGGCGTACCGCGCGCATGATATTTGCCGGTGTCAAAAGAAAAATCAAGACCCGCGCATATTATTTTCCCTGAAGTAACGCGCCGGGACAATTCCACTGCGGTTAAACCAACCGAACCCAACGGCGGAATAACAGCGGGAAGAAGTCCCGCAGCTTTTAACCTTTCAAAGATGCGCAGGTGTGTCCAGGGTGTCATAAAAAGAAACCCTCCTGCGGCAAGCAGCCGCGCAGACTGCGGAAGCGAAGAAAGGTCTACTGCGCTTTTTACATCCCAGCCCCTGCAGCCGATAAAATCACGCATATTCCAGTGCTGACTTTCGAGAATTACTGCCAAGTCCGGAACAATATTTCTGTCTTTTAACGCACCAAGGCAGGTATCCACACAAATTATCCTGAAGCCTCTTGTTTCAGGGCAGGAAAATGTTTTTGAAAAATGTTTTTCTAAAACATCAAGAGTTTCATCAAGAGACGGGCCCGCGCCAAGAACAAGAACAGGCGACTCTCCGTAAGAAAGATTTGCTATAGAAGGATAATGCGGAATCAGCGAAAGGTTGCGCAGCGCGTTTCTGATATAAAGGCGTCCCAGTTTTGTCAAGGTAAGAGCATTACTCCAGTCTATGGCAATTTCACGCTGAAGGGCTTTAAAAAGAAAATCGTACAATTCAGAAAAAAGCTGCCAGCCGCCTGTTAGTTTTATTGTCTCAATGCGCTGGAACGCCCTTGCGCCCCATGTCTCACGGACAAAGACGCAAAGATCTTTTGCTTCGCAAATATTGGTTATGCGCAGCATCCTGTCTTCCATAAGAGAAGAATTTATGTTTTTTTTTGTTAATTCATACAGTTCCGTGTCTGCTTCTATACAGAGCACTGCCGAACCGGGGGCAGCGGCAGCGATGCGCGACAGAAGTTTCTCAAGACCGTAACCGTAAAGCGGCGAAGGGCAAAAGTAAAGAGTTCTTTTCCTGACAGAGACAGCGTCCGCAATACGTTCACAGCGGCCGGCAGGATCGTGTCCCGAAAGGAGCGTTATCCCTTTCCGGGCAAACCTTTGCATATTACTGCCATTGGGAAAGAAGACGGGGATAGATATTATAAAAACGATCGTCCATTCTTGGGTTATAAAAAAAATAAGAAAAAAAGGAATTCTGAACTTTCAAAGACACCCAGTAAGAATAGGCTGAAGCGGTTATTAGCGCGGCATCCTCATCTTTGGTTTCTTCAACAGGGAAAAATACTATTACTTTACTTCTCTGCACTATTGGTTCACAGGGAGTATTTATTCTTGTTGAAAAAGCAGTTCTCCAAAAATTCTCATTATTGGATAAATCTCGAATATCCACTTGAGACAGACCCAATACGGCAAAGGATTCATTAAAATTATAAATGTCAACGCCTCCATAATAAGAATAATAAGAGGTAAAAATATCAACATTTCCATAATTAAGGGGAAGCGGTCCAAAACCCGCCTTTCTTATACCCCATCTGTTAACTGCGTTATCAAGACCGAAAGTTTCCGCATCGGAAATAAAACTCCTTGCCTGTGCGATAGCCCAGTCTTCCATGCGGCCTCTGTTATAACTCCTGAAATATGACTTTATTTTTTGCATGACTGCTTCGTCTTCCAAATTTGCCGGTTTTGATGCATCTTCCGCCCTGAAGAAAACCCAAATATCATTAATGTACATAACGTCACTCATTTCTCCCCTGCGAAGGTTAAAAATGTTATTACGATCCGCCAAATTCGGAATATCATATTCAAGCTCAAAATTATAATGAATACCCATATCTCCGCCCCTGTCAGCATATCCATCCTTAGATTGAGCTCTTGCGGCATCCTCAAATGTAACGGCGCCGCTTTTTATGGATTCTAAAACTCTTCTGGCGTCTCTTTCACTGGAAGTTATACTTATCTTTGACAGATGAATTGAATTAAAAAGATCGGGGTTTTCCCGGGCAAAGCCAAGGTATTCAGAATCGGGAAAACTTTCAATATCAAAAGACACCATTTCAAAGGTTCTCCTGATCTGAGTCATACGGCCGACAAAATCCGCTTCTCTGGAAGGTACCAAAAGACCATTGGTAAAATCGTTGTAAAAAGTGCTTTTTGTCAGCTCATCCTGCACCTGCCGCCACAAGGCAAGACGTTCGGAATTGGACAACCGGTTGTATAGAACCGTTGAGAAACGTCCGTTTTCCTGAAATTGAGATAATTGGGCAACCCGGCGGTCGACAACTTTTTCCGGTACAGAATAATTGGATTTTTTCATTATTTGCAAAACAGCAGTATCCTCTACCGCATAAGCGTAAGCTTCCCTCCAGATATCAATTTGAGCCTGAAAATTATTAATATCAGAACCCAATGACTGATAGTAGCGTGCAATCCATTCATAATAATTCGCCAGCGTATTTCCGGGTACATGAACTATAGGTATCTTGTCATAATATCCAAAGACGACATCCCCGCCGCTGCGGCCGCCCAAAACAGATAAAATATCGCCGCCTACAAATGCTATAATTATTAAAACAAGTACGGCAACTGACCCAATATAAATGGCCGGATTCTTTCTGAATTTTCCGGCAGCGCCTAAAAATGAGTCTTCTTTTTTTGTTATTTGTCCTTTTTTATCATTTTTGATCATAAATTACCTCTAAATAGATTGATTCAACAGCCTTCTGCTTTGAAAATAGCATTTAAAAAAAATTGAATCAAGACCATTTCGATAAAGCGCCGGAGCATTCTCATGCCATGTATTGGCAGGAGGTATTTATGAAAAAATATTTTTTGATTTTGGGAGCCTGTATTGTGCTTGGCTCCTGTTCCACGGGAGAGGCGGCGATTTCTTCCATGATGCAGGGAGACAGTTCGCAGGCGCCTGTATTCCTCGGCTGCAGGGCAGTTTCGGAAAGAGAGGTAGAATTTGAGTTTTCAAAGCCAGTCAAAGTAACATCTCTTGCATTTGATCCTGCAATGGCAATAGAGTCAGTAGAAGAAGGCAGTACTGTAAAAGTAATATTGAAGGAAACTGCCGAACCGGGCATGATGATTACTGCCGATCTGCTAGCCGAAGATGAGCGCAGAAACACAATTAATGTGCTGGTTCCGTTCAGAGCCAGAAACAACCGGATGCCCGTCCTTGTAATCAATGAAATACGCACCGATTATTCCAATCCAAGAGTAGAATTCGTTGAGTTTAAGATAAAAACCGCCGGCAATTTAGGCGCGATGCGGGTTTTTCTTGCCGGAAGCAGTCAGAAACCTACAATCTATGAGTTTTCTCCTGTCGAAGTCAACAAGGATGAGTATATGACACTTCATTTACGAAAACGAGAAGAGGATTGCAAGGATGAATACAGCAACGATCTTGCAGAATCGGGCGGAACCGGCTCATCGCCCCATGCACGGGATTTTTGGGTTCCGGGAATCGCAAAGCTGATTAATAAAACCGGCGTCGTTTATGTGATGGATCAGGATGACAAAGTGCTTGACGCGGTAATGTTCTCGGAAAATCCGGATTCATGGTGGACAAAGGATTATCTTGCCGAGACGGCAGAATTCTTATTCAGTCAAGGTGTTTGGAAATCCGTCGATGGAAAAATATGCGGACCTCAAGACGCTGTAAGCAGCCAGGGCACTACAGCCACGAGAACAATTTGCAGAGACGAAACTGCGGAAAAGACCAATACCAAAACAAACTGGTACATAACGGCAACAAGCGGAGCTACACCCGGAACGCCGAATAATCCAAAACGCTATGAACCTTAAATTAAATCTTTGAACATTGCAACAATATTGTTTTTGGGCATGGCGCCGGATTTCTGGCTTGTCAGAACCCCGTCTTTGTAAAGGATCAGCGTGGGAATTGAAACAATCCCATGCTTTTCCGCAAGAATGCTATTTTTATCAACATTGATCTTGCCGACTTTAAGCCGGTCTGAATATTCACCTGCAATTTCTTCAATTACAGGGCTGATAGCCTTGCAGGGACCGCACCACTCCGCCCAAAAATCCAAAAGAACCGGAACAGGTGACTGAAGGACTTCGGCTTCAAAATTACTGTCTGTTATAGTAAAACTATTCATAAAAAAATACTCCTATATTTACAAATATAACACATTTTTTATATTCATGCAACCTTGCTTCTACTTGACTCCTCTCTCCCTATTATGCCATCATCGGCTATGGAAGCTCAATCTGAAGAAAAACAGGCTCGTAATATCTTCAGCAACATTTCACCCATTGATCATCGCTATTCAATTTCAGAAGAAGCAGTTTATAAATCTCTTGTTTCGTGGATTTCAGAAGAAGCATCCGTAGCCGCCGCTGTCAAAGCGGAAATCGCGCTTGTCTGCGCCCATTTAACGGTTCGCGGAAAAATGACAGACGCAATAAAAGCGGAACTGAAAAAATGCGCCAGCACAATTGATCCGGCGCAAGTTTACACCGAAGAAGAAAAAACTCATCATTTTATCAGGGCGCTTGTAAATGTATTAAAACGCAAAGTCCCGAAGGATTTGGCTCCGCTTGTTCATCTTGGCGCAACAAGCGTTGACATACTTGATACCGCCCTTTCCTGCCGCATGGCAGGCGTCACCCGCACCGTGATTCTTCCGCTTCTAAAAAAACTTGAATTGCTGCTGTGTGATTTTGCGGAAAATGAAGCGGAAACACCTCAAGTTGGACGCACACACGGGCAGCACGCGGTTCCCATTACACTGGGGTTTACCTTTGCTGAATATGTTTCCCGCCTTGGAAAATCAATTCTTGAAATTGAAAAACGTTCAAAAGAACTGAAAGGAAAACTGTCCGGCGCGGCGGGCGCTTACAATGCTACAAGTTTGATTGTAAAAGACCCGATGGAACTTGAGCGTATCTACCTTAACGAACTTGGGCTTGAACCTTCCGAATATTCCACGCAGCTTGTCGAACCCGAATATCTTCTGCGCCTTCTTCTGGAATTCAATACTGCCTTTGGAATCATCGCAAACCTTGCCGATGATTTGCGCAATTTGCAGCGCAGCGAAATCGGCGAACTGCATGAAGGTTTTGGATCTGATCAGGTCGGATCTTCTACAATGCCGCAAAAACGCAATCCGTGGAATTCGGAGCATGTAAAAAGTTTATGGAAAACCTTCATGCCGCGGGTCAATACTTTTTTCATGGATCAGATAAGCGAACACCAAAGGGATCTTACAAATTCGGCAAGCCAGCGTTTCATTGCCGATTACATCGCCGGTTTTTGCCTTGCCGTTTCCCGAATAACCGGTGTAATCAAAGGTCTCGGTGTTGACCGCCGGAAGCTTCTTGCCAACCTGCTCGGAAGCGGCGGCGGAATTCCGGGCGGAATAATGGCAGAGCCTGCCTACATCCTGTTGGCTGAAACAGGAATTTCCGATGCTCACGAAGTTATCCGCAAAATAACACTCGCCGCTGAAAATGAAAAAACAGATTTTGCCGCCGCTCTTGCAAAAGAAAACGCTCTGCTCGAAAAAATAGGCGGTAAACTTACAGAGCTGGGATTAATCAATAATCCAGCCGAAACTCTTTTCTTTTTCGAAAATCCTCAAGGGTACTGCGGTCTCGCCGCAAAAAAGGCGAAGGCGCTGGCAAAAAAGTACAGAACATTAATGGGAGGACAATGATGTTCACTAAAGGTTTATCTTATGACGATGTTCTCTTGCTGCCGGGTTACTCGGAAATACTGCCGAAGGACTGCAATATAGAAACAAATCTTTGCGAAGGGATCACTCTGAATGTTCCGATCATATCGGCAGCCATGGATACAGTAACAGAAGAAAAACTCGCAATCGCACTTGCGCTGGAAGGAGGCGCCGGAGTTATTCACCGCAATATCAGCCCGGAAGAGCAGGCAAGGCAGGTATCAAACGTTAAACGTTACCTCAATTGGATAATAGAATCTCCTGTAACCGTTTCGCAGGACGCTCATGTCCGGGACGTAAGGGAATTGGCCGGTAAATACGGCATTTCCGGCCTGTTGGTTGTGGACAACGGCGGATATTTAAAAGGAATCGTAACAAACCGTGATTTACGTTTTTGCGACGACAATTCCCTGCCCGTAACAAGCGTTATGACGAAAAACCTTGTAGTTGTAGAGGGAGAACCGACTGTTGAAAAAGCCCGTGAAAAATTCAATGAACGCAGAATTGAAAAACTTCCGGTAATAGATAAAGAAGGCAGGCTTACAGGGCTTATCACCGTAACAGACATGGAAAAAAACAAAAATTATCCGAATGCGGCGGCAGACAAGTCCGGGAAACTCATTGTAGGCGCGGCAGTTTCACCTAACGATTACATGGTGCGCCTTCCCCTGCTTAAAAAAGCAAAAGTAGATTTTGTTGTTATTGATACGGCACACGGCGATTCCAAAAACGTCATGCAGGCTGTCCGTCAAATAAAAAAAGATTACAATATTCCTGTAATCGGCGGCAATGTCGCGACAAAAGAAGGAACACGCAGATTGATCGAAGCCGGAGCCGATGCGGTAAAAGTAGGAATTGGCCCCGGGTCCATCTGCACTACCCGTGTTGTAGCAGGCATTGGCGTGCCGCAGTTTACCGCTGTTCTGGACTGCGCCGAAGAAGCGGCAAAATCAAATATTCCGGTAATCGCGGACGGCGGAATTAAGTTTTCAGGGGACATTACCAAAGCCATCGGAGCCGGAGCAAGTGTTGTAATGGTTGGCAATCTTTTTGCCGGCTTAAGAGAATCTCCGGGAAGCGAAATTATTTTTGACGGAAGAATCTACAAGGAATACAGGGGAATGGGCAGCATGGGAGCGATTGCAGACGGCTCAGGCGACCGTTATCAGATAAGCAAGGATGAAGAACCTGTGCCGGAAGGAATTGAAGGACGCGTTCCGTACAAGGGGGAGCTGCGTACATATATGCATCAGCTTATTGCGGGCCTGCGCAAAGGCATGGGTTACTGCGGGTGCAGCAGCATTGATGAATTGAAAAAATACAGAAAATTTATAAATATAACGGCCGCAGGCCTGCGCGAAAGTCATCCTCATGATATTACCATAACGCAGGAAGCGCCGAATTATTCCCGTTCATAACCGCGATGGAAGAAAAAAATCTGAAGCAGGAACTGGATCGGTGGTACGAAAAAGTCTGCACCAGAAGTTTTATCGAACCTGATCCGGTTCAGTTTCCTCGCCGTTTCACAAAACGGGAAGATATTGAAATTGCAGTCTTTCTTTCGGCAGCCATAGCGTGGGGAAGACGCGATCTTATCCTGCGCTCTGCGGAAAAAATGTTCGGGCTAATGGGAAACAGTCCTTTTTCCTTTGTTAAGTCAGGGGGTTACAGAAAATTAAAAAAAAAGAATATTCACCGCACTTTTTTTGAAGATGATCTTGAATACTTCTGCCGCGGATTTGACCGCTGTTATGCAAAATACGGAAATCTGGAAGAGCTGTTTTCTTCCGCAGAAAATGTGTGGGAAGGGTTTGCCGTATTTCGTAATGAAATGGCAAAGGCAAACAGTAACTGTTATTCAAAACATATTTCAAATCCGGGAACAGAAGACAGGAACGGCAGCGCATGTAAACGGCTAAACCTCGCTCTTCGCTGGCTTGTGCGAAAGGGGCCTGTGGATTTGGGTTTGTGGAAAAGCATTAAACCCTGCATGCTGTACATTCCGCTTGACGTTCATGTTGCGCGGACAGCAAGAAAACTGAAACTTTTAGAACGCAGGTCCAATGACAAAAAAGCGGTAATTGAACTAACAGAAAAACTTCGCAAATTCTGTCCGCAAGACCCTGTAAAATATGACTTCGCGCTGTTCGGCATGGGAGCTGTGAAAAACACAGCGTCAAACTGTGCAGATTAACGCTCGCCAAGAAGCGTTTTTAACTCCTGAATATCACTTATAATCTTGCTGCGCGGTAATTTCTGAAACTGGCTTGGGATCATTTCTCTGGATGTACATTCCAGAACCGCGACAAGATTTTGCAGTTCCACTTCGTGGGGATAGGCGGCAGGAACAAAATCGCCCATTGCCTCTTCCATATCTTCACGCTTGATAAAAATCCGGTCATCCATTGCGGCAAGAAGTTTGGCACGTACCAAAACTGCTTCCAGATCCGCGCCGGAATATTCATGTTTGTATTTTTTAAACAGATCAGAAATGGAAAAATGACGGATATCCAAATCAAGTTTTTTTACCAGAGTTTTAAAAAGCTCTTCCCTGTCTTTATCGGTTTCCGGGTAAAAAAGCGCAAGATGTTCTTCGGCCCGCCCCTGGCGTTTCAGGTCGATGGGAATAAGGTCCGGACGACAAGTAATAAGAAACCAGATGATTTTTCCACGGTATTCGGTATTCCCCATAAAACTTGCAATCTGCGCAAAGACACGATTGCTCGTGCCTGAGTCTCCTTCCTGATTGCGATCCCCCAGAAATGCGTCCGCTTCGTCAATCATAACGCCGACAGGCGCCATTGCAACAAGTATGTTTAAAACTTTTTCCAGATTTGATTCGGTTTCTCCCTGCCACTTTGTGCGGAAGTTGCGGAATTTCACCATCGGGATTCCAATCTCTCCCGCGAATGCGCTTACCATAAAACTCTTTCCGGTTCCGACAGGGCCTGCGATTAGATAACCCATCGGCAATACATCCGGACGCCCCATCTTTATCGCCTTTGCTGCGTTCTTAAACCGCTTCTTGACAAAGCCATGCCCTGATACATGCGAAAGGTTAAAAGGTGTTTCCATAAATTCCAAAAGGCCGGCAGCTTCGTTTTCTATAATCTCTTTTTTCCTGTGCCGCATAAATTCAAGAGAAAGCGGTTTTTCACTTTCGTAACTTTCCATAACAAGACTGTTTAAATTCATAAGATTAACGCCTGATGTAATCACGGCAAGTTTTTCCGAAGTCAATCCGCGCTCAAG
>JAIRUY010000117.1 GCA_031254175.1 Treponema sp. | reverse complement strand
GGGAACAAAATTTTGCCTGCCTGATTCCATTCCAATGACTTTTATTTTATCTTCATCTTTTTTATCCATATTAAAAAGCGCGATTCTTTCATAAAAATGCGGTTCCGGACTATACCTTGCGCCGGCATAGTCCCACGGATAAAAAAGCTTAAAATAATTTTCCTGATCTGATAAATTTAACATCTCTTCTTCCGTAATTACCGGATTGTCATCAAGTTTACCGCCTTCATCCAAAAAATAACGAACTCCGGCATCATAAAGACGCTGAAGATTTTCGTCCGTTTTTAAATTAAAACTTACTAAATGGTGTGATACGCCAATAAAAATTATTTTTGTATCTCGAAAGCTTTCTATAATAATATCTATTGGATCCGGCGCTTCATTCATTATGCCCGCTATTTCATTCGCGACTTTCTTATTGCGTATGTCAGTGCATGAAAATAACACGCATAACAGAAGAGAGGTGATAAACAAAAAAAATATTTTTCTTTTTTTCATTGAAACACAAAAAAAGGTTTACGAGGCAAACAGCATGGTGAATACCATGACAAAAAGCGCAATAGTTTCACAAACGCCTATGACCATCATGTAGTTACCGAAGCCCTGTCCTGTTTCCGCGTAAGCATCTGAAGCACAGGCAGCGCAATAACACTGCGCGTACGCAGCGCCGCCTATGCCAATGCCGGCAAATACCCCCGCATATAAAAGCTGGAACCCATCAAGAGTTACGCTGCCTGCAAGAGTATTCATGGTAATAAAACCATAAATGACATTCGTCAAGGGCTGGCCTGCAAAAGCAATCATGATAAAGGGCGCCGGCTTATTCTGAACGAAGCACTTTTTCCACGCGCCTATTGTTCCCGAGCCTACTACAAATGCACCGAACACAGCGCCTATGACGGACAATCCAAAACTTGCGTTAATTCCAAGTTTACCTAATATTGCAATTGTTTCCATATCTAACTCCTATACTAATAATTATTTCTTTTTTTGTAAAGCGAAAGGGTTGTAAGGAAAACCCGACCATTCCATTCCAAGATGATTGCCTGCATATTCAAGCAGGTTAAGGCGCAGCCCGTGGACTATCACAGACAATGCGTTCATTAACAAATGAAGAACATGGCCAAAGACGAGAATCAACACCATTGCGGTAAGCTTTAATAAAAAGCCAAAACCGAAACTCCCCAGGCCTTCCTGCGGAATTGCCATGGAATTAATGGTTTGAATGATTATACCGCCTGCCAGCCCCACCGCGAAAAGACGGATATAACTGACAATATCCGCAAAGCTGCCAATGATTTTTAAAAGAATGGGGAAAAAATTGGCAAAACTTTTTCCTATGTTTTTTGCAAAATTACCGCCCTTCTGCTCGGAAAAAATAAAATTAAGTACAATACCCGCTCCGATAAACCAAAGGACAAAAGACGGAAGATTAGTTTTTAACAGCATAAACAGCACGAGAAAATAAATACCGAGCATGGTCAAAAGCCAGCCTGCTTCCGCAAGAGCTGTCAGAGACGGCAGCAGCTTTCTTATATTTTTTCCTCTACCCCAGACAAGCTGCGTCATGCCTATAGTAAAACAGAGAAATTGAATATTCCATTGTGTTTTTAATGCGCCCTCTGGAACTGCTGCGGGCAGACTGAAAATATTCTGCAGAAACCGCGGGAATTCAGCTAACGGGCCTGTATCGTTAAACGGCTGGATTATAAGCAATTGCAGAAAAGACGGAAGGTTTTCAGACGGAATTCCAAACCAAGAGCCTGTGAGACTTCCCCAGACTATGGTGCAGAAGGAAAGCAGCATTAACAGTTTAGCGGCATCGGGGAATATCCCTTTCTTCTTTTTGAAGATCAAACCAATCGTTCCGCCTAAAATAAAAAGAAGGCTTCCGTAAACGGCATCTCCAAGAATCATGGCGAAAAAAAAGCATAAAAAAACCATATAAGAAAAACGGATGTCATATTCCCAATAGCCCGGAATTGTCCCCAGCATTGAAAACAACGGATTTATGATCCGTGATATGTTTTTGTTTTTCAGAACAGTAGGAGGACGATCCGTTATTGAAGGGTCTTCCAGTTTAAAAGCCCAGCCGTTTTCCGCTGCGGCTTTTTTAAAAACATCAATTTTTTCGCATGGAATATAGCCGGAAAGGCAGGAAATTAAAACCCCGCCTGTATTGTTTTCCAGAGAGCCCATTCCCGCTTTAACTGTTTCAAATTCTATTTCTTCCAGCAAACGGCTGTTTTCGTCTTCAAGCGTTTCAATGTAATACGCAAGCCCTTCAAGGTTTTTTTCTATTTCTTTAAGACGCCTTTTAATGACTTCAATTTGTTGATCCAATTCTGAAAGGGATTGACCGGGGATTGTAAAATGATGCATCTCCGGAATTTCAGATCCTACAGCAGCCGCTTTTACCCATTTTTTATCTTTTGACAAAATGATAAAATTTATTTTTTCATTGATTCTGTTATAGACAGGAGTTGGAAGTTTATAAAAAAACAATTTTATGCCGTGTTGAAGCAAATCGTCCAGGGAATACGGATCAAACTCTCCCCATTCTTCAATTCGTCTGCGTTCAGGTTTTAGAATTACCAGTTCTCCCAGAAGAACATCTCTTTCATTAATGAGTCTTAAAACATAAGCTGTCAAATCGGAAGGGAGATAAGGTTTAGAGGGCGGTGGATGGTTTTTATGAACAGGATATCTGTGTAAAACACCAATTGCTTTGGAAAGCATGGTTTTTCTGCTCATAAGCTCGTTCAAAGCTTCGGAAGAAGCGGGCTTTTTTTCAATATGCATAATGCCGGCTTCCCTCAGTTTTTCCAGAGAAACAATGCGTTCTTTCTCAAAAACCGCGATGAAAACCTTTTTCATTGGTGTTATCACAAAATTACCTGTTAAGCCCCATGATTTTTCTCAATACTATATAAAATCAGGATTTTAATCAACAAGACGCATTGCGCAAAGTCCGGGCGTGACAGCAGGCGGAGTTTGCCGCCTTAAGCGTTAACTTTCCAAAAGGAATGAAAAGTGGTATATTATAGTCATGGATTTTGCCATAGATTTCAACCCCGCCGCTTTCAAACACGGCGTGAGCGAGGCTGATATAAAAATGGCATTTGATAGCGCTAAATACGATGGTTTTCTTTAGGAAGATGAAAGATTTGACTGATGAAGAATATGACAGGGTGGAAGAAAAATGGACAACAACCACGCCAAAAGTTGGCCCTAACGGCTCAGGTTATTTTTCGCAATGCAAGGCAGCAGCCCGCACGATAACGATTGACGATTTTTCGGCGGATTATTTAATGATAAAAGCGATGGATACGCATAAAACCCCTGCAGAGATCATCAGCGAAATGGTACATGAGCGAATAGCAGCCTCACAATAAACAACCCTGCCAAAAGGGACGAGGTTGTTGATTGACAGAAACGCAAAAAACGCATACAGAATAGTTAATGAGCGAAGCAGAAAGCGCCATGACAGTTGGATTTAATTTTGTATATTTGATTCACATAATCATGATCATAGTTTTTGCTGCCTCTGTCTACTTATTGATAGCATATATGAACTTGTGGAAAACCGGCGATGATAGATTCAAAAACGGCAGAAGATGCAGATATGTGCTGGTTTTCCTGCTTCTAATGGGCATGTTGGTTTTGATTGCCGATCTTACCCTGTATTGTCTGGAGTATCTTGGAGTTGATGCCGCTTTTTCCGGCATGGCAATCCAATATAACGGGCAGCTTATTTTTCTTCTGCACGTTTTCTTCCCCCTTGTGGGAATTATTCTCATTATTCTTTCCGTAGTTAGGCGGCTGCAGGATGCGCGTATTATGAATGAAGGGTTAGCTGTCGATGCGGTTGTGTGTGGCGTACGTAAAACAGGTTCCGGCGAAGATGAAGAAATCCATAACACTATCGGATACAGCGTTAACGGCAAAAATTACTACAAAGAGAAAACGCGAAATGCCTATGGGCCTGAGTATTCAATAGGTCAAACTATCAAGATCTACTGCCATAAAGATAATCCGCAAAAAATAGTTATCCCCGGCGACTTTAGCGCAAACTCGGTTGGGGATGTTTTTCTTACGTTATGCGGGCTTTGTATGATTTATGTTGCTCTCTATGTACCATGGGGCAAGTAAATGCTATCTGGCTGTGCAAAAGCCCAGCGTAAGGGCGTGCTGTCTGCGCATAGTCTAAGACGGCT
>JAIRUY010000215.1 GCA_031254175.1 Treponema sp. | reverse complement strand
AGGGCAAAATGAAAAAACATTTCGTTTTTGCAATGGTTTCTTTGTTAATCGCGGTTTCGGTTGGAGGATGTGCAACAATGATTCATCCAAAAAGCGTTAATGTTAGCGCAGCGTCCGGAGCAACAACTGCTGTAAGAGTATTGGAAGATGGGGCACCTATTTATGTAGGAAATTTACCGGCATCTTTTCCGGTAAAAGCTAAAAAAACTTATACAGTTTTGTATACAGCTTCAGATAATCAGGAAAGAGTGATTGCCATTGACAGTAATTTTAACGGCTGGTTTATTGGCAGTGTATTTCTTGGTTTATTACCAGCAGTTGTTGACCTCGTAACAGGCAATATAATGAGATTTGAGAAAAGTACAGTATTACCAATATCATATTCACCTTTTATTATATTAACAGACTTTGTTGCAGAAGAGGCGCCTGTAGAAATAATAGGCAATATTTATAGTATGGAATAAAAACGCATTATTGGACTTGTGAGAAACTGCTAACGCTCGCATCAGCAGTTTCTCACAAGTCATGCATAAAAAATGGCGCATAACAAACGATAAGACAGGAAGACTAAATGTATACACCTTTAAGACACATAGTTAAATTTTTCGTTTTCACTTTTTTTCAAACATGGTTTTTTTACTTTGCGATTATTTTGTTTGGACTAAACGCTTTTAACGGATTAGGTTTGGTATTCTTGTTATGCGGCGGAATGGCGCCTTCTTTTATTGGTGTTATCATGGTTCTTGCCACTTATGATAAAGAAGGCAAAAAAGAATATTTCAGGCGATTTTATCAGGTAAAACGCATAAGTATTTGCTGGTGGTTTTTTATTCTGTTAATTTTTCCTGCAATTCACGGCATTACTGCTTTAATTATTTCAATTTCCGGCGCTGGAATGCCCGGGATGGAACTTCTGCAGAACCCTGCTTCTCTGCTATTTTACCTTTCTGTTAGCTTGTTTAGCGGCCCTTTGCCTGAGGAGTTTGGTTGGCGCGGATTCGCCCTGCAGCCTCTATTGGACAGGCTTGGGTTTATAAAGGCTAATTTGCTGCTTGGTACAATATGGGGTGTATGGCATTTGCCGTTATTCTTCATGCCTGGGTTATATCACTATCAACTGGGCTTTGTTGGATTTTGGTTTTTCATAACTCATTCCATTGGTTTGGCTATGATTATGAGTCTTGTGTTTATTAAAACAAGGCAAAGTATATTATCTGCTATACTTTTGCATTGGCTAGCCAATTTAACCGCAACTCTGATGTCTCCCCCTGCTTCGCAAATATATGAGAGAGTTGAATTTTTGCTCGTGTTTGTCATTGGTATTGTAATATGTTTGTATATGGGAAAGAAAAAGAAAAGTGATCCTGCATAAAAAACTTCACAACTCTAATTGATAAATCTGAAGTTTTAAAGTACCATTCTTTTTAGGGAAATAAAATGTCTGTTTTAAAAGAAGGGTATCCGTTTATCATTCCTGCTTTTGTCGCAGGGATTATACTTTTAGCCGTTTCCAGATTTGCAAAATTGCCGCCGGTAAGTGTTGTTTGTATCATACTTGGAGTTTTACTAATTATCTTTGCGCTGTTTTGTATGTTTTTTTTCAGGGATCCAAAAATCACGATCACACAGGGAGAAGGGATAATTCTCTCCCCATGCAACGGAACTGTAATGGAAGTGACGGAAGAAAACCCGCTTTCCGGCGAAGGCGGCGAAAAAGTCATCAGAGTGTTTCTTTCTGTTTTCAGCGTTCATTTACAGAGATCCCCTGTTAGCGGGACAGTTGTTGATGTGACCCACAAGGACGGAAAATTTCTTGCAGCCTGGGATCCGCGTGCGCACATTGAAAACGAACAGAATATTTTTACAATAAAAAGCGATGCAGGCAGCGTATTTACAGTTCGGCAGATAGCGGGGCTTGTGGCGCGGCGGTGTGTATCATGGGTTAAAACCGGAGATATTCTGAAAGCAGGAGATAAAATCGGAATGATTAAATTCAGCTCTCAGGTGGATTTGCACATACCCAAATCAGCGGAAGTTATGGTTGAACCCGGCGATAAGGTAAGGGCAGGCATCACTGTTGCTGCAAAGTTAACTACGGCGGAAAAATGAAACCAAGAAAATTTACGCTAAAAAGACCGCCTCGATCACCTCAGAAAAGAGTGCGCATAATAAAAGTTCCAAAAGTATCAATTAAAAAGGAAGAGTTAAGGAAGGGAATTTTTATCCTTCCGGCGCTGTTTACATGCGGAAATTTGAGTCTGGGAATTCTTTCAATCATTTCTTCAATAGATGGAGATTTTATCAGAGCGGCATGGTTTTTGATCGGCGCGCTTGCTTGTGACATTTTAGACGGCAGAATCGCAAGATTAACCAACTCGACCAGTTTGTTTGGAATGCAGTTGGACTCTTTAAGTGATCTTGCTTCATTTGGAATAGCTCCGGCTGTTATGATGTATATGCTGGTTTTAAACACAATGGAAAATATCGGCATCGCAATAGCAGCGCTTTTCGTAATTTGCTCAGCCATGCGTCTTGCGCGATTCAACGTGCTGTCACAGAGCGGCGAGATGCACAAACATTTTGTGGGTCTTCCCACTCCTGCATCAGCGGGCGTTATAATTTCTTTTGTGCTTAGTTATGAGCTAATAGGACTGAAAGAAACGTCTTTAAATTTTAAAACAATTCCGGTGTTGATGGAAATTATCCCTTCATTTTTTAAAATAATGCCCATTGTTATGGTTGTTCTTTCTTTTCTTATGGTTTCTAATATTCCCTATCATTCTTTCAAGAAAATGAAATTATCCAAAGTTAAAACAATTGAGCTTTTGGCAATTGTTATTGTTTTAATCATACTTATTGTTGTTTATCCCCAAAACATAATTTTTATAATATTTTCTGTTTATGCGGTATCAGGCCTGTTATTTTATTTGCCGCGGATCATAATGGAAAGAAAAAACAAACAAAAAGCACAGCCAAAGGAAGCGGAAGATAATGATGTGTAATCCGGCAAATCCAAAAGCAAACGGAGTTATTGATATTTGGCAGGAAACGCTGCCGGTGCGGTTTGGCGCTATAGACAGATCAGACAAATTGACTCTGGGCGCTATGTTTCAATTTTTTCAGGAAGCGGCAATCAGCCACGCCGAAAACTTGGGAGTTGGAAGAGAAGAAATGACCAGAACAGGCCAAGCTTGGATTTTATCACGAATGTCGGTGCTGGCAGAAAGACGCCCGGAATATTGCGAAACTATCACTGTACGGAGCTGGCCCAAGGGAAGCGAAAAACTCTTCGCAATACGTAATTACGATATTCGAGACAAAGAAAATATACCTGTTGTTTCTGCCCGCAGCGCATGGCTGATTGTAGACATGGAAAAACGGCGTCCGCTCAGACCGCAATCAGTAATTGACATGATACCTTTGAATGAAGGACAGGATATTTTTCTTCCGGAAATGCAGGATGCTGAATCAAAAGAGCAAAAAACACAAAGTTTGACGAGCCTTGCAGAACGTAATAACCTGCAAAAAGTTATGGAAAGGAAGGCGCTTTATACAGACATTGATTACAACGGGCATGTAAACAATGTCCGTTATATTCAATGGATAGAAGACGCTCTTGAGCCGCATCTTCTGGAAAATGCCGGAAAGATACGTTTTGACATAAATTATTTAAATGAAATTCTTGCCGGAGAATCGGTTGAAATCTTGTCTGCGTCTGTTGAAGATAATTCAGGCGGCGCGCCTTGTAAGGTTTATGCGTTTGAAGGGCGGAAAATCGAAACCGGACAGACAGCATTCCGCGCGGAAATACGGCTCTCTCCAAGAGTCGCTAATGAAGCGAAAATGTGCTAGAATCGTATCAGCATGTATACTAGGGATATTCTGCCTCCAGTTGCCTCGCCGGTAGAAGACGGAAATCCTCTTTCCGGAACATGGAACAAGGCCTTTGAAAAAGTAGATTTGCTTGAAATTCGAAGACCCTACCGGTATCCTGTACCCCGCTGGGCAAGGGATTACAGGATTAAGGAAAGACAATGTTTCAGCGTCCAGGATGATAATTTAATGCTGGAAGTTGTTTTTTACAATTTTAAGCTTTACCGGATGTTTCAGGTTTTTCTTTATGACAAAGACAGCGGTCAAAAATTCATTTTCAGGAAAATAAAGCCGGGAGGGCGGCATTTTCCAAACAGTCTCGCAAACTCCTCGCAGGATGTTCATTCTTCCGGTTTTTATTTCCGTATACACAGCTGGCTTGATGCTGATACAATAAGGCTGGATATCAATATTGAAGCTGCTTTTCGCAAGCCTTCGCTAACTGTTCATCTTGCGTACAACGTAAACAGTTGTGATGTAACTCCGATGGCAGTTTCAATGGGAGCGGCTGACCGGCGCATCATATATGCCTACAAGACATTTGCAGGCGTGCGCGGGGACATTGTTTTCGGAGGACGGCATGTTGTCCTGAATCAAAAAACAAGCTCAGGATTTTTCTGCGATTACAAGGGATTCTACCCATACAATATGCAGACTACAATTTGCAGCGCCATGGGTTTTGTTCCGGAAAACAGGCGGTTTGGTTTCCATATTGCCGAGAATCATACAAGAGAGACAAACAGGAATAACGAAAATGCTTTATGGGTAGACGGGAAACTGACTCCTTTGCCGCCTGTACTCATTACAATGCCCAACGGGCCTGACGCCGACTGGATTATTCAGGATGTTGAAGGAATGGTAGATTTAATGTTTACTCCAAAAGAACATAACAAAAGCAGAATAAACCTTTTTTTTACAAAGGCCGAATTCAACGCTCCTTTTGGATTATACAACGGAATGCTGGTAAGTTCCGAAAGAGAACAAATACAGATAAAAAATCTGTATGGAGTTGGGGAAAAATTTAATTTGCGGGTGTGATTATGCACAGACTGCGCAGCGGAGGAAGACATGGCAAAGAAAAAAGCGATTTACGCACCTGGTGAACTTGGCCGCGTCAGACAAAAATTAGGCGTTACCGATGATGCCGAAGCCATGAGAATGGCGCAGGTTTTGGGCGGAGAAGTAGGTATGGAACGTCATGACGATGACGCAATGAGAAGGCTAAAAAAACCAGCCATACGTGATACTGTCGAAGTAACTTTGGACGGCAAGAAAAAAGGCGGACGCAGGGTAGAAGTACTATTCAATGATGATGATGAAGGTTTAAGCAGAAGCAAATTTAAGTACCACGAAATTTATCCGGGTGACGATCCTGCAATTCCGGCAAGGCTCAGTTACGGAGAGAGGATAAAAATCGATCAGTATGCCGGCCAGATTTCTTTTGAAATAAAAACTTCTTTTCAAATTCTTACTTCCATTTTCTCTTTTTTCAGGGAACCTGTGGATTATGTCAGTTCTCATTTTGTAACCAGCCGCATGAACGAATATTACGGCAAAATCGAAAAACTGGTTACTTTGACCAGAAATCTTTTTCCAAAAAACAATACAAAACGAAACAATCAGTTGAAAAGGGCATCTCCTTTTGTTTATAGAATGCTGGAAGTTATGCGTGACTGGAACATTGAACAGCTTGCAGGTAATATCGCCGAATTGCAATCCCATCCGAGGACAGTAAAGGTTACCGATTTTGCGGAAATTCTCAGAATAATATACAAACCATTGTTTATCTTTGACGAATTAAGTACCGAGAACATTAAAACCGCATTCAAGTTAATATACAAAGTTTTGTATATAGAAAGCCCCATGGATGCAAAGGAAAAATATCAGGACATTATTCGCAATATTATTACTTCGCTGATTGAAGTAAGAAGACAAGTTCATCATGGTATGTTTCCTCTGTTAATGAAATTGATTTCTGACCGCTTTGTATCTTACGATCGCTTTTTTATCGAAAGACGCAGGCGTTTTATGGCTTTTTTGATTGCTACAGATAACGAGCAGTTAAAATCTGCTGATTTGGCTCCGCAGCAGATTGAAAACATTGACGTAGAAACACTCCAAAACAATTTACACAATGAACATGAAGACGCTGAAGGAGAAGGAACATCCGAAAAAGAGCCGGCGGAAAACCCGGATGAAGATCCCAATGATCCAAAAGTAATAGAACGCAAGGCAAAACAAGAAGCAGAAAAAGCGGAACGAAAAGCTCTGGAACAGGGACGGGCAACACTGGAAGCCCTTTTCCCGAAAGCCGGGTGGGAAAAACTTGAAGAATACCCCGATCTTTACCCGTATTTTGCAAATCTTTACAGCTTAAGGCACGGTTATGAATTAATAGCTCCAACAGATCCCGTGCAGCAGGTTTCCGTGTTAATGAATATGCTGGACGATCTGTTCATTGGGCTGCGTTATGTAAACTTTGGAACCGTCACGGGAGCTGACGGTAATCCGGCAAGGGTTTATGATGAAATAGGTGAAATTGTTAATAACTGGAGAAGATACATAGAAGACAGTTTTTCTAAAGACTATCTTCCTCGTTTAACGGAATTCTGCCGCATACTTGAAAATTCAGAAGAGTCAAGGACCTCTCCATACGCAAAAAAAACCATCAATGAACTGCACTGGATCAAGCGGCTTTATTTCCTTCCCTATTATAAATTTGAATCTATAGGGCCTCCTCCGTTTCCCAAGCAGGACATTATTCCTGTTTACAGCCTGATAAGAAAAATACGAAAAAATCTTACTGCGATCGGCATGGGTATTGAACAGGGAGTGAAGGCCGGCGGCGCTCATGCCAAAGCGCTGTGTAACGGAATTCACAATCCATGGGAAAATTACAATTTCCAGATTCCAAATCCCATTTCCAAACGCCTTGACGCAATGCTTTCTCCCGAAAAAAGAACCAACGCTACCTTGGTTTATTTTACGCTGTCAGTTGTCGCTGTTCTTGATTATATAATAAACAACGAAAACAGCTGGGCTTATGGAAGCCGCCCCGGTCCTCTGTTTCGAAGCCTGCGGGACGAAGGGATTGTTCCTGCGTTTGGCGTAGATGAGAAACTGGATGCGGATCAGATTTTCAAAGACAACTTAAAAAAGAAGGCGGCAAATTAAAAAGGCTGCTGCTGCTTTTAAAGGTCAGACAGCCAGCATTTTAACTTCAGTTCCCAGCGCTTTTGCTGCCTGTTCGGCAGTTTTAACGCCTGCAATGACAACCGTGCCTGACGCAGTTCTTGACCCAAGAGACGCAAAAGCAGAAGCAATGTCTTCTGTTGAAACAGAAATCAGGCGTTCAAGTTTTCTCTTGCGGTAACTGTCTTCGATGCCGTACAGGAATCTGTAAAAATCAATCAGACCGTTTTCCGCGCCGGTTCTTGGCCTTGTTTCTCTGGCATAACAGCCAACAATGGATTTAACAAGATGATCATCGGTGCAATTTCCAAAAGATTTGTCTTTTAATATGGCGGAAATGACATCCAGTGACTGCAGAGGCTTGGGATCGCGATAGGTAGCAAAAGCCACACAATCTTCAACACAATCGCTGTTTATAAAAGCGCCGTAAGCGCCGCCTTTCATGCGGATATTTTCCCATAACGCTCCCGTTGACAGTTGATGCGTCAAAACCATTTCCGCAAGCTGTTCTTTTGAATCAAAAAGCGCTGCCTTCATTGAAAGCGCTGCAAAACCGACCTGCAGAGATTCGGACGCAAAAACCTCCGCCGTGTGTCTGCCGCCGCTTTCCGGCGGACTCCAAAGGCGGGTGCGTTTTACAGGCGGGCCGAACCTGCTGAACCTTTGCGCAAGTTCTGCGCCTGCGGTATCAAGAGCGCAGCCTGTAAAGTTGGCAATAAGACCCGAACCGGTAATTTTTTGCCGCAGAGATTCCAGCTTACCGGCAGCCTCTGCGGTTTCCATTCCGGCAAGACGGTGGACAAATTCAATCTGGGACAAGCCCGACCATTTTTCTTCAATTTTTTTTGACCAGGAATTTTTGCAGCCGGCTCTGCCTGATGCGTATATGTGCCCTATCGGCGCAAGGTTTGAATCAATTTCGGTTTTCATCTCAAAAATCAAATCGTTTATACGCCGGAGATCTGAAAAATCCGCCTCGCTTATTATGCGCAGAACCAAATCAAGCGACTGTGCGATTTTTTCATCCAGACATTTTAACCGGAAAATAATCCAGTCTCTGCCGGCTAAATCAAAATTCCCCGATGCGGTATTCAGAAACTGCCCATTTCCTTTTACCGCAGACCCTGTGTGCAGAAGCGCAATAAACCCGCCGGCTGTACGCGCCAGCAAACTTGAAACTTTGCCGTAATCCATTCCGGGAAGACCTACTGAAGCAATCGCTCTGGAAAAAAACGGAAGCCAGAAATAATCTTCCTCATCAAGAACATCAACAGGAAACGCAAGGTCTGTATAGGTAATGCCATTTGTGTAAAGTTCATGGCAAAGGGCGGGAACTCCTTTTAAATCTACGTGGCGGCGGTCAATGAAATCGTTGCCCGCAGAAAGATCGTTTCGCTCCAGATGAGGAATTGCGGCAAGCGCCTGCGGGCTGTCCGCCTCGTTTTGAATTTTTTTTAACATTTCGGATTTTTCCAGAATGTTTTTGCGTTCATCTTTGCTCATGTTTTTTTCTTTGTCTGCAAGAGACACGGCGAGCCTTTTTTCCTGCTGCAGCAGAAAATCTTCTTTTGGTTCCAGAATGACAAGAGCGCGGTGCGGATTGTCCAGAAAATATTTTTTTATAAGCGATTCAAAATATCTGCTGTCTGAGGCAAGGTTTTCTTTTATCTTTGCAATTGCAGGCAGAAGAAGCAGACCCTCCCAGGGTTTACAGCCATGAAGCCATATCCGTAAAGAGCGGCGCATCCAAACAAGAGAAAAAGGACCGCTTGAACGGCGAATTTCACGCTGCGAGAACTCCATCGATAAAAGCGCAGCTTCAGTTTCTTCTGCGGGGATTCCTTCGTCATGGAGCCTTTTTAATTCTTCCATAATAAGTTGTTCAACAGCCTTTGCCTTTTGATCCGCATCACCTTCAATGCCTTTAAGGCCGGCAACAAACAAAGTTTCCCGAATCTCGCCTTCCAGACCCGATACAGGAGAGATGTCTTCGCCAATGCCGGATTCTATAAGTTTTCTTGTCAGAGGAGAACCGTCATGTCCCAGAAGAATTTCTGTAAGCGCCGCAAGCGCGATGTTTTCATTGGAATCTGTAACATCGGAACACAACCAAGAGAGAAAGATTGTTGATTTCCGTTCGCTGCCTGCGGGGCATGGAATGTGATATTTTCTCGGCTCTTTCCATCGTTCAGCCTTTTTAACCGGATCGCAGGCTTTGCCGCCCGGAAGATCCGAAAAAAACTGTTCGTTTAAAAACGAAAGCTGCTTTTCCGTTGGAATATTACCTGCAAGAAATATTCTGCAATTTGCAGGCGAATAACGGCTGCGGTGGAATTCTTTTAAATCTTCCCAGCTTAATTCTGGAATGTGCAGCGGATCTCCGCCGGATTCAAAATCATAAGGAGTGCCGGGCAAAACTGATTTTACCGACCAATGGCCTGCGTATGTGTCCAGTGATGAATAGGCTCCCTTCATTTCATTATAAACAACGCCTGTAATGGCGAGCCTGCCGTCCTGATATTCCAGCCTGTGTCCTTCCTGCATAAAAGTCCACTCAGGAAGCAGCGGACGGAAAACCGCATTGCCGTAAACAGACATTAAATTGAAGTAATCGTGTTCATTGGTTGAACTTGCGGGATAAACTGTCTTGTCGGGAAAAGTCATTGCGTTCAGGAAAGTTTGAAGGCTTCCCTGCGCCAAAACAATAAACGCGTCTTTTAGCGGATAACGTTCGGAACCGCAAAGAACTGCGTGTTCAAGAATATGCGGAGCGCCGGTATTGTCCTGCGGAACAGTAGAAAAAACAAATGAAAAAAGATTTTCGCTGTCATCGTTCAGCACATGAAAAACCTCAGCGCCGCTTTTTTCATGTTTAGCCCAAATCCCCAAAGCCTTTAACTCATCCAAATCAACTACATCCAGAATAACAAATCCGCTGTCCAGAAACTGTCCTTTTTTTAAATTTGCCGACAATGCACCGCTCATAAAAAAACATCCTCATCGCTGTAAAGTAAAACTTCTCCGTTTTCACGGGCAGTTCTGAACCATGCAAGAAACGCGCTTGCGGCAGCATCACAGTCCCGCTTTGGAACCGCGCCAAAAATTTCCGTCTCTTCGCGTATTAACTGCCTGCGGCCTGCCGAAACACAGGACAGAATTTTTTCACAGAAATCCCTGCTTCTGCCTTTTAATAAAATCGCAATCTCCTGTTCCGTCATGGTTTTAAGTTTTTCCTGCAGCGGTCTGTCAACTGCATTAAGGATATCTTCAAGCGTATAAAGTCTTTCTTTTAAATTTTTGCCGATTTCCGGATTGTTTTCTTCAAGTTCGTTCAGGATTTTATCACCGAAAGAATAATCTCCCTGCTTTAAAATTGCAGCTAACGCCTGCATTCCGTCAATTTCAATATCGTTTGCGCCGCCGGCGATATGCCTGACTTTTTCTTTCAGCGCCGCTGTCACCTGCTCAAGTATTTCAGGATAAACCTCACCCTGATGAGCCATTCGTTTGAGAACATCAGGCTTGATATCAGGAGAAAGTTTGCTTAAAACTCCCGCAGAAAGTTTCGGCGGCAGTCTGGAAAGGATTAGAGCAATTGTCTGGCTGGCTTCAGTCTTAAAAAGCACGGCAAGCTGTTCCGGAGAAAAATCCTCAAGAAACCCAAATATGCTTTCTTTGGATTCCGGAATGGCTTTGTTCAGCAGAGCCTCGCCTTTTTCAGGTCCTTTGGCGGCGTAAAGTATCCTGCGCGCGGCTTCAACGCCGCCGCGAGATGAGCCGGAAACACTGTATGGCTTTGAAAAGAGGGAATGAAATTCGGCAAGGATTTCATCCCTTTCATCCGGTTTGATAATTTTAATCAGAGCAATTTCTTTGGATATTTCGTTAACCTGTTCGGGATCAAGTTCGGCAAGAATTTCCGCAGCCTGATCGCTGCCAATTAAAATGAGAAATTTTGCAACCCTGCGGTACTTTGATTCGTGCCGGGAAACGTCTGTTTCCCTGTATAGAAGGTTTTGTTTTTGTTCTTGAGAGTAAGACGGGACTTTGCTTGTTTTGTAAAATTCCCCGGAAGTTTTTGGCACAGAAGGGCGTTTGTTGTTTTTTTCCTGCGGTGGAAAGGGCTTCTGAGACTTGGGTTCACCCTTAAGATTGATTGTTTGCTTATACATATCAATACCATGACGCAGTATGTTCCCCATATTGTGACATTGTATTATACTTTAATAAATGAATAAAGCTGTGTTTTATATCGGAGTGTTTCTTGTTCTGACAGTGGGCAGTATATTTATTCTTGGAAGCAGATACATTTCTGCGGGCGAAAACACAATTTTGTCTGCGGAAACTGAACAACTCGATAAAGAACAAGCCATGAATGAGCCGACAAGAGCGGAACAGGTGATGAGGGCTCTTGCAGAAGCTTACCAGCAGCAAATAGAACAGGTTGAATTCCGTAATGATGACTGGGCTGTCCTTCTGCGGGACACATGGTACTTTTATGCCGGAGGCAGACTGCTGCCTGAAAATCTGCTTGAAAACGCTTCAGACTATAATCCGACGGCTTTTTACAATTACCGTCCTGACTTGCCCGAATGGAGAACTCCTACCCCCGAAGAATCCGAACGCTACAGAAATATGACCAATAACAGAAACAGGAATCCGATCCGGCGCTCGCCGCATTTTTTTGATGATCTCTGGCGCGCACGCAGCCACAGCGAATCCTACGAGAGAATGAAGACAATGCGTTTTTTGGGACACACAGTAACAGTTCATTATTTAATCATGGAAAATCTGTCGCTTGTAGAAGAACAAATCCGTCTTGCCGCAAAAGCCGATTCGCAGGTACAAACATGGATAAACAGTATATCAAAATTGGAAGGATGGAGCTGGCGCAATATTGCCGAAACCCAATCACGTTCTTATCATGCATACGGGCTGGCAGTTGATATCATTCCAAGGTCTTACGGCGGAAGAGAAACATACTGGCTTTGGGCTTCCGGCAGAAGGACAGACTGGTGGAATATTTCGTATAACGAACGTTATCATCCGCCGCAGGCTGTAATAAAAGCTTTTGAAAATTACGGTTTTGTCTGGGGCGGCAAATGGGCATATTTTGATACCATGCACTTTGAATATCGTCCGGAAGTATTGATTTTAAGCGGTATGCCTCCTGAAACCCGCCGTTAACATAAGAACATACTTAATGTGACGGACAGCCGCATTCTCACATAATAAGAATTTAATTTCACAATGTAAAATAATTTAACTAAATTTTCATTTTTCAGCATTAAAATCTATCAGTTGTAAAAATTCCGCCCGTAGTTATTTGCATATAACGTAAAAAGAATGAAAGAATAAAGTAATGGCAAATAAAATTACCGAACAGTATATTTACAAACTGATCAGCAGTAATATAAAACGCCATAGATCCCTTCAAAATATTTCACAGTTAAGTCTTGCCCTCAGCGCCGGCCTTACCCATAATTTTATCAATGATATTGAAAACTGCAAAAAGGGCGTTTCCGCAAAAACCCTTGCAAAACTTTCAACGGCGCTTAATGTTGAACCGCATCAGTTTTTTCTGCCTGAGGATATGTCAAACAATGATTTGATGATCTATGTAAAGGATTTTAACGATTCTCTTCAGAAAGTTGTTGGAGATTTGGCCGCTCAGTACCTTGCCGGAGACAAAAAGGGTAAATAGCTGTTTCAGAAAAAATTATCTGGTTTCTCTTAGAGTAAGAAGCACTGATAAAATACTTGATTAGATTTAATCCGTACTTCCTTAGACACCAAGCAATGCTTTAAATTCTTTCTCATCAAGAGTTTCTTTTTCCAGAAGCGCCGCGGAAATGTTATCTAGAGTTTCCCGCTTATCCTCAAGAATCTTCTTTGCTTTTGCATATTCCGCCTCAATAATCCTGGCGACCTCTTCATCAATGTACTGCTGGGTGCTTTCGGCATATTCGCGCTGGAAAGACGGTTCCTGCCGCTCCTGCCCGGTTATACTCATGCCCCGTGATGTTAAGGCGACATTGGCGAAGCGGTCACTCATCCCGTAATCGGTGATCATTTTGCGCGCGATGTCCGTCGCTTTTGTCAGATCGTTTGCCGCGCCTGTAGAATATTCACCGGATATCATTTCTTCGGCGATTCGTCCGCCCAGGAGAATGTCTATCCGCCCCAGAAGATCGGATTTTGTTACTGTATAGCGGTCTTCCAGCGGAAGCTGCAAAGTATAACCAAGCGCGTAACCGCGGGGAATGATGGAAATTTTCTGAACAGGGTCTGCGTTAGGTGTAAAGGCGGAAACGATGGCATGGCCGGCCTCGTGATAAGCTGTGAGTTTTCTTTCTTTCTGCTTGAGTACCCTTGTTTTTTTCTGAAGACCCGCGACAGTTTTTTCTATTGCTTCGTCAAAATCACGCTGCGCTACCGCTTTTCGCCCAGCCCTGACCGCAAGAAGGGCAGCTTCGTTTACAATGTTGGCGAGGTCCGCGCCCGAAAAACCGGATGTAACACGGGCAACAACTTCAAGATCAACAGAATCATCAAACTTTACAGGTTTGGAATGTATCCGTAAAATAGCTTCGCGGCCTTTTAAATCCGGCCTGTCTACAAGCACCTGCCTGTCGAAACGGCCGGGGCGCAGAAGCGCAGGGTCCAAAACATCAGGACGATTTGTGGCAGCCAGAATAATGAGACCGCTTGTGCCGTCAAAACCGTCCATTTCAACAAGCAGCTGATTGAGAGTTTGTTCGCGCTCATCATTTCCTCCGGCTATGTTGTTGAGCCTGCTTTTGCCAATGGCGTCTAACTCGTCAATAAAAATAATGCACGGCGCTTTGGTTCTTGCCTGTTTAAAAAGATCTCTGACGCGGGCTGCGCCGACACCGACAAACATCTCCACAAAATCCGCGCCGCTCATGCGGAAAAAGGAAACTTCGGCTTCTCCCGCTACCGCCCTTGCAAGAAGAGTTTTTCCTGTTCCGGGCGGCCCGACCAAAAGAACACCTTTTGGAATCTTTCCGCCTATATCCTTGTATTTTTGGGGGCTTTTTAAAAAATCCACAACTTCAACAAGTTCTTCCTTGGCTTCGTCAACTCCGGCTACATCACTGAAACGGGTAATGATGTCTCCTTCCGCCACAATCACCGCGCGGTTTTGCCCGACAGAAAGAACATTGCTGCCCATATTGCCGAGGCGCTTAAAGACAAACCTCCAGATAAAAAGAAAAAAAGCAATCGGCAAAATCCAGTTGAAAATAAAATTGAGTATTGTGTTGCCCTGGCGTGAAACAGCGCCGTAGGCAATGTTTTTCTCATCCATCAGTTTGATTAAATCCGGATCATAAAGTGATACTGTCCGGTATACTCTATTTTGTGACGACTCGTATCCGGAACTCGATAAAAGCGATCTGGAAGATTGTTGTCTGGTGATGCTTGTATATCCGGTAAAGTGGGAATCTGTTATTTCAACCCGTTTGATTTCACCTGAAACAATACGGGCTTTGAATTCAGAGTAATCTATAGAAGGATTCATCCTGTTGAGAAATACAAAATTAAAAAGGCTCATCCCGATAATCAGAATTACGATGTAAATAACGAGGAATTTCCATTTTCCAAACGGCTTGAGATCGGGGAAATTCGGGCCGCCGAACGGGAATTTGTTTTTATTGTTGTCGCCGGAACTATCGCTCATTTAATAATTGTATCAAATATGTAAAAAAGATATAAGTGCATTTTGTATGTTTGCCGTTATACAGGCTTTTTGGTAAAGTTTCGTACTTTCTCGTATAATTATTGCAGTGTTTTTACAGCTTGTTTTATAGATTCTAAATGTTCCTGGATTACTGGAATATTCTGACAAATAATTTCAATGGGTTTTTTATTATTTTGAACCGCTCCACAAGCAAGATACTCAACCGATGTATTAAGTGAAACAGCAATCCGTATTGCTTCATTAACTCTTGGGTATATACCCTTTGAAATCCACCCCTGTAATGTATTAAAGCTGATACCCGAATTCTTCGCTACCCATTCCTGGGTAGTGTTTTGCGATTTTATCTCTTTTCTGACATTTTCCCAAAAAATTGATGGATTATCGTGCATATTTGATATTTTAGATTAAAAAAACTAAAATTCTGTCTATTTAGACATAATAATACTTGATACATCAGT
>JAIRUY010000206.1 GCA_031254175.1 Treponema sp. | reverse complement strand
TGTCATTTTGTTCCAAAAAATATTTTAAAAATTTCACACAGGGACGTAATACACTAGAACAACTAAAACTTTACTTTTATAATACCTCATGCGAAGCCGTCAAGGCGCTAAGATATGTCTTTTACCAGTAAATAATCCGTATTCCTTTGCGTTTTTAAGCGAAACAAAAGAGGGTTTTTATATTTTCTAAATTATTTTTGAAAACTTGGCACGGTTTTTGCTAATATATTTATGTCAACGCGGACGAGCGAATAGTCTGGCTTTCTATCCGGAAGCGGCAGGACAAACCCGCCTGAAAAGGGGGATGGTTCGTTGAACCATTAAATTCGCCGAAAAATCCCGTCGGACACGGAGAAAATTATGAAAACTTTGACCATGTACCCTAGCTATCGCTGGGGACCAAACACAATTCAAAACGCTTTGAGCGATTTTGACAGGTACTTTGAGTCCTTCTTTGGCGCATCTGCCGGAAGCGAAAACGCTATTTTAGCACCGGTAGCCAGATTATTTAATCAGGCTCCTGCGGTAGACATTCAGGAAACCGAGAATGCCTATGTACTGGAAATGGATTTACCGGGGTTTGATGAAAAGAACATCAATGTTCATGTTGATGGCTCTAACCTTACTGTCTCCTCCAAACAGGAGAAAAAGAGTGAAGAAAACCAAGGCTCCCCTAACGAGCCCATATCCTGCAGCGAAGAGCGAAGTTTCCAGAGCTCATACATTCTGCGGGAACGAAGGCTTTCTTCATTCAGCCGGTCTTTTAAGCTGCCGGAGAATGCAAATCCTGAAGCGGTAAGCGCGGTATTCAAAAACGGCATCCTGAGCCTGCAAATCCAAAAGCGCGCCGAGGCACAAAAGAGAGCGATTCAAATTAACGCAGCATAACCAACATGAGGCTGTCTAGTGTTCTGTATTATTCGGTTTCCATAATTACAAAATGCGTTAATTCCTTATTGCACAAGGAATTAACTTAACTACACATTGTAGCATTTGAATAATACAGAACACTGGGAGGTAATTCCCGGACAGCCTTTTTTTAAAAGATTCTAAACCCCAAACCTAGTTTAATTTCAGGGCCAATACCAAAAGTAGCTTTTCTTGTAATACCTCCTGCTTCAGCTTGAGCTTTCATATAACTGCTTGGGAAACGGAGATTTGCCAGGGCTTCTGTTCTAAGGAAGAATCTATTGCTAAGATCAAAGTCAAAACCAACACCGGCAAGAACTCCAAATTGGCTAAAATCTCTTGCCTCATCAATTACTTTCCCATTAATATCTCCGGAAAGAACCAAGTCATAACTGGCGCCAACAAGAGGAAAGAAAGTAGTTTTACCTAAACTAATCGGGTATTTTCCAAGGAGGCTGAAGCCAAGCTGAAGCATGTTTCCATTATAATCTTTGTAACCCTTGTATTCTTTTTTATCATTATAAACTGTACGTTGAATGCCATTAGCGAATGTATAAGCAAAACTGACATTCGCCTCAATATAGGTTAAATCAAAAAAAACTAAACCTCCCGGACTATAATATTGCTGTCCTCTGTAATAGCTATTACTGTCAATTTTACTTTTATGTCCATTAATGAAACTCGCATCAAAGATTCCGCCGACTCCTGCGCTAAAATGGAATTGGGCAGATAATGATACTCCTGCACACAAAAAAATCACGGCTAATATTCCAGCTTTCTTCATAAATATACTCCTGTTTTTTAATACCATTTTACCGGCATTTTTAAAAAGTTAAAACCCCAAATCTTTTCCTATTAAGATAATTTTAATCCTGCCTGCGGGTTTGCAGAAACGGGTGGTGACAAAAAATGAACAGATTGTATCACCGCTCAGGCAGTCCGCGCAGCTTCCGGTCGCGCTGCATGGCGTTTTTAGTCCGGGAAAACGCTGAATATTGGCCGGCGCGGCCATTGTTCTCGCGCGAATAATGGCATCATCCAAAGTCTTGGCGACTTTGTTCATGCCGGCGGCAATAATTACCTGTTTTGGACCGAAAATCACCGCGGCCGCACGGTTGCCGTATCCGTCAATGTTGACAAGCTGGCCGTCTTCGCTGACGGCGTTTGAACCTGACAGATAAGTATCGCACAATAAAGCCTGCCGTGCTATTTCGAAACGTTCTTCCGGCGTTGATGCATTGTCACGATCCAGCAGGTTATAGCCGTCCTTTTTTAATCTTTCCTGAATGCCCAGCCCTTTTAAAGTCATGGAGCCGCCCCATGAGACAAGGTGATCTTTTGGAATGAGCGAGATGATTTTCTCCGCCGCAGCGGCCGGCTCATCAAAATAATAAGCCTCGAAGGAACGGCTTTTAAATGCCTCCGCTACTTTTGGTCCAAGCTTTGAATATCTTTTTTCAACAAACTCACTCATGTTGTTATATTAACATAGAATCTTCTGTAATGTCAGGCATATTATACAGTCCGTTGTTTTAAAACACCTGTTCAAGTACATAGAAAACACTTTCGTCAGTACCAAAAATAATCCTCTTTCCGGCGATTACCGGAGCAGAAAGAATAGAGCCTTCGGTTTCCATCTGCCAAAGAAGCTTGCCGTCCCGCGCTGAAAGACAGATAAGCTTCGGCGGATTATTGTCATCTCCAAGAATACCGAAATAAACCCTGCCTGTGGCAATTGCCGGAGCGGAACTCACCGGAGTATTAAAAATATGTTCCCACCGAAGGTTTCCGGTATTTGCGTTAAAAGCGCGGGCGGCACAGTCTCCGCCGGTGAAAATAACAAGGTCTCTCCAGACAGCAGGAGCCATAAAATCCAGTAAATCAAGATTCCTTAAAAAATAAAAATATTCATTTTCAATATTATCAGAATGAAAAACGCCTTCGCGGTTTTGAACCCATGCAATTTTTCCCGTATGACGGTTAATGGCATAAAACCCGAGTTCTGTCCCGTAATAAACATCTGCTGTTCCAAAATATAAAAGATCGCCTTTTATTGCGGAAAAAGAATACCAGATAGCTTCAATTTCATGGTAAGGTAAAAACCACAGAAAATCTCTTTTGTTTAAATCATAGGGACCTACCTGATCTACTCTTGGACCAGTACCAAAGTACATGACATCATCAGCCATATTAAATGTATAGTTATACCATCCCGGGTTATAAACATTAAATTGCTCTTTGCCGTCCGTAGAAAGAAAATAAATTGCGTCCGCATCTCCGACAAAGATTATATGATCTCCGTATCTTGTCACCTGAGAATTGATCTGACTTCTGATGGGAAAGTTCCAAATCTCCTGCCCTGTTTCACGGGAAAGCGCATATAATCTGCCGTCCTTGCTTCCAAAGTAAACATTGTCCTTATCTGCGCAAGGTATTGAGTTTATTTCAGCTCCGCTTTTAAACACCCAGCGCATATAACCGCTTTTCACATCCAAAGCATAGAAGTTTCCGTCATCCGAACCAAAATAA
This sequence comes from Treponema sp., assembly GCA_031254175.1. Taxonomy (GTDB): domain Bacteria; phylum Spirochaetota; class Spirochaetia; order Treponematales; family Breznakiellaceae; genus WQXQ01. The sequence goes on along the minus strand of JAIRUY010000206.1, from coordinate 3,232 downwards.
ACTGTATCTCCAATAACAACAGGCGGATTAAGAGATCTGATTTTTTCTTCGTTTTCCTGAAGTTTGATTTTCCAGCGTATGCCAAGAGGCGGAACTATTCGTGAAGAACTTGCCCCCCTGCCTCCTTCACCGCGAAACTGCAGCCAATCCGTTTTGCGCGAGCAGCCGCCCAGCACAATGATACAAAGTAATATAATAAAACATACATTCCTGCCATTGCCGGAGTTTTGAACGTGAATCATAAATAGGCCAATCCCCGCAGACTGAAAATGCGAATTAGGCAATTAAACGCTCCTTTGCGCCGTGTAGTTTCCAATATTTTTTCATATTCCTTTTTTAAAAGCCCGAACCTTTCTTCTCTTATTGCATCATCTTTAAACTCCCGCCAGCGCAATTCAGAGTAAAGCAAGGCGAAATTTTTTAGATGAACATTCACTGCGGACGGAATATCTCCTGTTACGGGAAATAACCCCGCATCTGTAAACTCAGACGAGTACTCAAGGGCTGTTCTGGAAACAGGTTTAACCGGTTTGCCGTCCGCCGCAAGACGGGCAAGAAGCAGCAGATACAATGAATGCGCCGCTGCCCTGCCGCCATGCCGTGTACCAAGATACAAAACCAGTTCCCGCCCATACCGGAGAACATAAGCAAAGACAAGCGCAAAAACGGCAAGGATACAAACAGCCCGCAGCACTGCCCGCCAGGGAAATTTCCGCACAGCGGAAAAAACCCTTTCTTCATCCAGAAGCGGAATTACAACATCCCATGTATTAAAATCACCGGAGCCCGCAGGCGGTATAGCAAAAGAGGTGGCTTCAAAATCCAGCCAGCCGTAGCCGGGAATATAAAACTGTGTCCATGAATGACCGTGCATATTTGTTACCATAAACAGGTTATCAAAGGGAAATTGCTGTAAAGCGGGAATCTCTTTGCGAAGAGCGTCAAGCCCGCGCAGATGCGCCGTTGTTTGCAGGCCTTCTGCCGCAAGGTATCCTGTTACAACACGGGAAGGAATACCTGCTAACCTGCCAAGCAGGGCAAGGCTGTTTGAAAATTCCACACAATCGCCTTCAAAAGAATTAAAAAGGAATTCTTTTAATTCATAAATGGAGCCGTCATCATCAAAACTGAGATTATACTGATAATCAGAAAACCTCAAAAGGATTGCAAGAATTGTTTCAAGATATTCATTAACCGGCTCAAGATTTCCTCCTCTAACCGAAAAAATATCCCATAAATAGCTGTCGTTTCTGATAATGGAGAGCCGATTTTTTTCCCAATTTCTCAGCGCATTATCCAGCCACTCTGAAAAAACTTTGATGTCTTCTGTTTCAAGCGGAATTAAAAGATACGGAGAAAAAGCCGATCTTTCAAAATCATAAAAATCACGGGAAGGAACGTTAACAAGACGCAGGGGATCGCCGAAATGAGTATTTGAAACCACCTGATGAATGTAACGAAGAGGACCTGAGTCTTCATTCAGTATTGTAGGATCAATTGATACAGGTCGCCACGGCAGATATTTTTGCTGCAATGTTGAAAGAGAAAAAACTTCCTGCCGCTGTCTTCCAATATCAAACTCAAACTCATGGCTAAACCACGTAACAAAAAACCTCTGGTTGACAAGACGGTTCAACTGTTCTTCCGGGCTGACCTGAAAACCATGCACAGGATCAAGCTGCCCTCTGAAAGAATTTCCCATATACACAGGTTCTCTGTCAGACGCTACAACCATCACCAGATATTGCCTGTTATCTCCGCTGCCGCCGCCGCGGCCTCTTTCGGTCATGTTCATCCAGCGGTGTTCAGAAACACCGCGCAATCCCGGCCGCCTTCCGTCTCCGCCATTACCACGCGGAAGGGTTCTGCGGCCTTCATTCCTTCCTCTGGAATTTTCCTGTATGCCGCGCTCTGAATCATCCCCAATCATCTTAGGCATTCGCTCAGAAAGCAAATTTTTAATTATTGCGTTACGGACAAAATCGGGAGGCAGAACAATTAAAACCAAAATCAGCGCTGCAAATGCCGCAAAAGAAAAAAGCGCCGCTTCCCTGCCCGCTCCTGTGGAACTTTTGGGATACAGGCAAAAGTAAATTACCACACAGTGAAAAAGAAAAACCACCGCTGTCCATACAAGTATAAACTGTGTCAGAGCCAGACTTTGTCCCGCGATTTCCTCGCCTGAACGGGAAAGCACAAGAAGACGCAAAGGAATCCATGCTAAAAAGAAAGGTTCAATTACTGTAAATTTTGCAAAACGCGGATAATGAAACAGCAAAAAGGTAAATAAAAAGCATATCAAACCGGCAAAGAAGGGGCCGAATGCGCTTAAATTAAACCCTCCTGCCAATATTGAAAGCGTAACAAGAAACAATAACACAATAAAAAATCTGCTGCGCAGGTTAAGTTTAAAACTGTTTTCAAGATTTTTTCCTTCTTTTAAAAAGGCAATGACGGCCATAAAAGGAACGATAATGAACCATTGCACAATACCAATGCGATCAAAAGAAATTGAAATGCCGGGATGAATGAGTATCAGTATAAGTACGCTAAAGTAGAAAAACAGCCTTAGGCTAAAAAGAATGAAACCTTTGGTACTCATTTGCCGCTTCATTACAATCTTGTCTCCGCGTAAATATTTTCTATCTTGCCGGCGCCGCTGCCTCCGGCGGCATTCTCTTTGACTGTGCCTGAGTTTGTTTGTTTTATTTTACCGCTAAAAACCCAGTGCGCAAGAGGGACACAGCCCTTTGCCGGGAAGTCCCTGATGTAAAGCATTTCTTTTTCTTCCCCGGCAGACTGATGCGGCGCCGGCTGTACAAAAAAAAGAGAAACCGGCCGGGGCTGACAAGCAAAAAGAAAACCGGTCAGCCCAACATCACAAGCAGTTGAAAAAACATACAGTTGTCCTTTGGACAGCGGCTCTCCTTTCCCCGCATAAAAAACCGCTTCATTCCCCGGCGGAGAAAATGACAGACCGGCAAACTCATCGAGAAATGTTTCTAGGTCTTCGGCATCTTCTATTTCCCAGCTGCCTCCCGCAGAGCGAATACTAAAAACAAAAGAAGATTGCATTTCCATAAGCGCCCGTAAAAAATGGGAAAGTTTTGCCTTTGCGCGATCCAGCATCCACAGAGACTGAAGAGAAGATTTTTTCACAGGACCGTAATTACGAAAATAAATTTCTATCCTGCTGACTTTTTCCTGATTGTCAGGCGATATGCGGGTTATA
>JAIRUY010000173.1 GCA_031254175.1 Treponema sp. | reverse complement strand
GGAAGAGCATCAGAAACAAATGCTCTTGAAAAAGCTTCTACGCTGCTTCTGTAATCGCCGCTTGCCGCGTAAGCAAGACCTAAGTATTCCGGAATATCGTGAGCTTCATAAGACATGTTATGTGCTATTTCCAGATATTTTACCGCCAGCTCAGAGTATTCTTTTCCCTTGTTTACATATGCTTTTCCAAGAACATAAAAAATGCGTCCGTCATTTGCCGCCTCTTTGAAAATTAAAGCTTTTCTCAGTGAAAAAATACTCTCATTGATAAAATTGAGCATATTTTGGTTGTTTATTTGGGAAATTCCCATTTGATACGCGGAAAAACCATTTATAGTGAGTAAAAAATAATCAACAGGATTTTGAATAAGCGCGTTTTTTGTAATTTCATACGCGCTTTTAAAATCTCCTGTATTCCAGAAATGTAACAACTCACGTTTTTCGTTACTTATGCCGTTTTTTAACTGTACGGCAATAAAAACTGAAGCAATTACCGCCAGAATTATAAAAAGTACCGCCGTAATTGTATAAAATCTTCTGAGTATGTATATTTTCCGTCCATAACGGGAGTTACTATTACCTTTTAACATTATTCTTGATGGGAATTCTATATAAATTTCGGAATGATGTCAATTAGCAAAGGCACAAATAAAAAAAAGCGATGAACCATAAGCCGGGTTCTGTAACCAAAAGCCTTGAGGCTTTTGGTTTTGGAGTTTTGCAGAACAAAACTCCAGTGAAGTCTCCCCCTTTAGGGAACTACACTGCTGCCATCTGTCTGAAAGAACCGTTACCGGTCCTTTTTTGCAGTCTACCCGCGTTTAACCGCCGGGCAGGCGGCAGGCAAAAAAGCAAGCTTTTTTGCTAACGCTGCTTGACTTTGCTCCTGATGAGGTTTGCCGTTTTCCGGCGCAGCCGGAAAACGGCTTCGAGTTTTACCTGCGGCAAAACACTTGCTATCTTCCCGGCAGCAATTCCGGAATCTTTGCGGCAGCGTTGCCGCTGCCGAGGGGGGCTCTTACCCCGCCATTTCACCCTTACCTGGCCATGCGGTCAGGCGGTATACTTTCTGTTGCGCTGTCTGTTCCAACGCATAAAATCCAAGATTTTAAGCATTGGACCCGGGTGTTACCCGGCATCATGCCCTGCGGAGCCCGGACTTTCCTCCCAGCGCCTGCTTTTTTACAAAAACAACATTGCCCTATGTTTACTTATGTAAAAAAGCAGGCGCTGGGCGGCAGCCTGATTCATCGCTTATCACTCTTCGTAATCAATGTTTACTTTTTCTTCCTCTTCTTCCTCTTCTTCGTACTCATCATCTTCCGTTTCGTCAAGATCGGAAAGAGAGCCTGTATCTTCAGTGTTGAAGAAGTCCTCTTCTCCTTCAGATGATTCTTCGAAATAGAGAATTCTCGAACAATACGGACAAAAGATGAATTCTTCCCCTACACGGACTTCATTTGCGAATTGAACAGGAAGAATCATATGGCATCCCATACAAACATTTCCTTTAATGGCGACAATTCCAATGCCCATTTTATTCTTGATAATCCGCTCGAATTTAAAAACAACTTCCGAATCCAGATTCTCGGTTAATTTGTTTTCTTTCTTTCGCAGAGAATCAATTTGTTTTTGCTTGTCTGCAATCTCGGCTTCAATCTTTTTTCTGCGTTCTTCAAGCTCTTTTTCCTGCTGTTCAATCAGGGAGCCCTGCTGTTTTATCTGTTTGTCAAGGTCAGAGAGGATATCCGCCCTGTTTTGTAAATCCTTGCGGTACTGCTGTTCCCTCTCCGAAGCATCACGGATTTCCTTATCCAAAGCTTCATATTCCCTCTGGGTATTAATAACATCCATGTTTTTTTCGGATTTTTCCCTGGATGTTTCAGCTTCCATAAGTTTATTTCTTAAATCTGAATCTTCAAGTTTTACTTTTTCATAATCCTGGTTTTTTTCTATAAAAGTTTTCTTTAGTCTGTTTAAAAGTTCTTCCTGGGTTCCCAAAAGCTTTGGTATTTCCTGAATACTTTTTTCCAGACCGATTTTTTCATAAATTATTTCCTGTAATGAACGAAGCTTTTCCAAGTCGTTTTCGGTAACCATGGTTTCTCCTTGCTAATAAAGGTATTATAACTTATTAAGGTTATTGATCAAGATAGTCTTTTAACCTTCGGCTTCTCTTTGGATGCCGAAGGCGCCGCAATGCTTTCGCTTCTATCTGCCTGATTCGTTCACGTGTTACATTAAAATAAAGACCAACCTCTTCTAGGGTAAGCGAGTAACCGTCATCCAAGCCGAAGCGCATTTTTAGCACTTCTTGTTCACGGGCAGGAAGTGTGGAAAGAACGCCCCCAAGCTGTTCCTGCAGCACTTTAAACGCTGTCTGGTTGGCAGGATTTTCCACATCCTTGTCTTCTATAAAGTCGCCCAAAAGCGAATCTTCTTCCTCGCCAATCGGCGTTTCAAGACTGATTGGTTCTCTCGCGACATTTTTTACGGATTTTACCCTTATCGCAGTCCAGCCAAGTTTTTCTGCGATTTCTTCATCTGTAGGTTCACGGCCAAGCGCCTGCAGAAGCTGCCTTGATTCACGTACAACTTTATTGATCTGTTCGATCATGTGAACAGGGACACGGATTGTTCTTGCCTGATCGGAAATAGAGCGGGTAATTGCCTGCCTTATCCACCAAGTGGCATAGGTAGAGAATTTAAATCCTTTTTGGTACTCAAATTTTTCAACTGCTTTAATCAGACCGATGTTGCCTTCCTGAACAAGATCAAAAAAGTGAAGCCCTCTGTTTGTATATTTTTTTGCTATTGATACTACAAGCCTTAGATTTGCCCTTATTAGCCTGTCTTTGGCGTTTTTCATCTTTATACGGCCATTATTTATTTCACTTGCCATCAGATTAATATTTTCGATTGATTCTTCAAACTCAGCTTCCATCGTTCTGAGTTTTTTCTGGGTTACCTGAATAAGACTGATTTTTTCTTTTATTTCATCTGATGAAAGTCCCAGTTCTCTTTCCAGTTTTTCCCGTTCTTCCTTTATTGTTAGATGACGGCCAAGCGTACGCAGTTCTTTCGGGGAGCTGACTTTCAGATGTTTTTCCAGACGTTCCTGCTCTTTTATATAACGTTTTATTTTTCTGGATGCCGTTATAAATTTATCTGAAAACGCCTGAATTTCTTCCGGATGTATCTTGGTATTTTTTGCGATCTTCATGATTCTTTTCCGGATTGCCGTACATTCCTTGTCTTCAAGATAACCTATGTCCCTGGAAATGAGTTGTTTTTTTAATTCAATATAATTTCTTAAATCAGTTTGTATATTTCGCAGTGTTTCCCTGTAGAATTGATTTAATCTGCGGTATTCCGCCATGTGTTCTGTAATTTCTTTTTTTGAAAGATTGAGTTCCCGTATATCTTTTTTAGAAAATGCTTTTTGAGCGATTTGGTGTAATTCAGGTATTATCATTCCGGATCTTTTTATTACGTTTTTAACTATATTTTCCCCGTCTTCCATTTGTTTTGAAAGCTCAACTTCCTGCTCTGCTGATAAAAGGTGCTCCCTTCCTATTTCACGAAGGTACAGCCTTATCGGATCATCAACAAGAGAAGAATCTTTTTCGGAGTCGGATGCGGACTGTTTTTTGACGGCGCTTTGAGTTTTTTGATTTTCATCATCTTCTGCGGAACTTTCTTCTTCTACAAGCTGAACATGATTTGCTTCAAGCAGGGCAAGAACCTGTTCAATTTTGTCAGAGTTATTTATATGCTCAGGAAGAAAATCCGACAACTCTTCGTAAGAGAGAGACTTTTTTTGCTTTGCGTATTCCAGAAGTTTAATAATTGAAGGGTCCTGAATTTCCTGATCCGCCAATAACCCGGATTCAGCCAATTCTGTGTTTTCCTCATTTGTTTCCGGCTGGGTCTTTTGATAAACTTTATGAGCCGGCCTTTTATAAAAATGTTTTATCAAAGGCGATATTTTTTTTAATTTGGAATTAACAAAATTTAACATATATTATCTTCCTTCAAGTTCTCTGATTTGCGAATCAAGTTTTATCTTTTCAGACAATAATTCTTCAATGTCGCTGTTCTCTGTCCGGTTTCTCTCGATTGTGCAAATCTCCGCTCCGATTTCTGTCTGTCTTTTTTTTAGCCTTTTTAAATTAATTACTTTTTTTATTCCATCCTCCATAATAAGGCGTGGGTCTTTTGCACCACCTGCCTTGAATTCCGGAGAATCTCCATGACTAACAATAAAATCTTTTAGCGCTTCACTCCTTATTCTTGCCAGTAAAGAATCTATGCCGCTTTCTTCATGCAGGAAACATTCTTCCATTGAAACAAAAAGTTCCTTTGCGGCAGGATCATCAATCTCCTTAATTTCCAGAGCTGCGCGAAACTCGCTGTACAGCTCCATATTAAAAGCGATAAAGGCAAGTAAAACAAGTTCCGCATTTCTGCGGACTTTTTCTTTTGGTAAAAGCTTTTCTTCCGCTGTCCGGCGTGCTGCACTGTTGAGGGCGCCGCCCTCTTTCCAGTTTGCATAATCCTTTAGCACTGCGTTTCGTTCAACCCGTATAGCTTCGGCAATTCTTGAAATGCAATCGCCGCGCTCTACTTCGGAATCCAGCGCATTCAGAAACGGAAAAAGAAACTCAGCAACGCGAGTTCCCCCTCTCTCAGACCCGATTTGAGAAGTACCTAAATAAATTAGGTATTCAAAGTCATTTATAGTGCAATTCGAAACTTTTTTCAATATCTGTGGGCCAAATTTTTGCAAAATATCCGCAGGATCCTTTAATTGTCCGTTTTCTTCGCCTGTTTCATGCATAAGAGCTTTGTTAAAATCAATCATTTCACATAAAAGTCCGTTTTTTCTGCATATAATAATATTTTTATATGCTGCTTTATGCCCTGCTTCATCATTATCGAAAAACAGCACTGCCTTCTCTACCCACCGGCGCAGCCAGCTTGCCTGTTCGTCTGTAAATGCAGTTCCAAGAGGAGCAACCGCGTTAAGAATACCGGCCTCGTGAAGGGCAATAACGTCCATATAACCTTCTGCCAAAAAAGCTGTCTTTGTTTTTCTCATTTCAGGCTTGGCAGTGTCTATCGCAAATAAAGTCTGCCCTTTTTTATAAATTTCCGTTTCAGGGGAGTTTATATATTTCGGCGCTTCTCCATCGTTTTCCCGGGCGCCCGGTAAAAGCCGTCCTCCAAAAGCGACTATTCTTCCCTGCCTGTCTGTAATCGGGAAAATAAGCCTTCCTGAAAACAGCGAAATCGTTTTATATCTTGAAGAAAACAAACCCGATTTTTCAAGAAAATCATCCGAATAACCTTTTTGCCTTAAAAACCTGTGCAGGAACTCCCTGTCGGCAGGCGCAAAACCCAGCTTAAAGCTGTCAATAATCTGAGGGCTGATTTTTCTGTCTTCCAGATATTTAAGAGCGATATTGCCGTCGGATTTTTCATGCAGAAAATGCTGAAAAGTAGTTGTTGTTCTCCGGTACAATTCAAAAAGTTCTTCCTTGACAGAATTATCTTCGATATCTGTGTCACTGCCCTCTTCATAAACAATTGCAATGCCTGATTTTCCGGCAAGATTTTTGATTGCTTCGGGATAGGAGAGGCTATCCATTTCCATAACAAAACTTATTACACTGCCGCCCTTGCCGCATCCAAAACAATGGAACATTTTAATATCAGGATCAACTTTAAAAGAAGGAGTTTTTTCCTGTCCGCCGGCATGAAACGGACATCTTCCCCACCAGCGTCCGCTTTTTTTTTCAAGGCGCACATAATCTCCAATTATTGCAATCGCGTCTATACGGCTGTTGACTTCCTGAATTGTAGATTTTGATATTAGTCTCATAACAGTCTCCGTTTTAAGACTGGCTCTTTGTGAATAACTGTCCGGCGCTCAAATGTTCGTCAAACGTTCTTGAAAAAGTGTGTCTTCCGCTTTCGGCATTAATCAGCCGGAAATAAAAATAGTCGGTTTTTTCAGGAAAAAAAGACGCGCGCAGCGCAATGGTTCCCGGCGCTGAAATCGGCCCGGGAGGAAGGCCTGCTCTTATATATGTATTATACGGGTTTTGAATTTCAAGGTCCTGATTATAAATAACTCTTGGATGCGGCTTGCCCTGTATTTCTGTTATAATATATTCAACAGTAGCGCATGACTGGAGAGCCATGTTTATGCGAAGCCGGTTATAAAATACCCCGGCCATTACCGGCGCTTCATCACTTACTCTGTATTCCCTTTCTATGATTGACGCAAGTATTACTTTTTCATTAAGTTCTCTTGTGCTTAAATTTATGACAGAAGGATCAATACTCTCTATTTTTTTATAAAAGTTATCCGCCATTGCAATAACAACTTTTTCTGCCGGATATTCAGCCGGAAACATATAAGTATCCGGGAAAAGATATCCTTCCATTGATGAATTTGGCACCCGGTATTGATTGATAATGGCGGGATTTCCTGCCGCGGCCAGAAAATCAGAGGCAGAACAGATACCTGCTTCTTCCAGTATCATGGCAGTTTTTCTTAATGTAACGCCTTCCGGAATTGTCACACGATATAAAACCTGTCTGCCGGAAACAAGCTGCCTGTGAATGGCCATTTGAGCCATCGGCGTTTCCAGCCTGTATGTTCCTGTTTTTATAAATTCTTTTTCCCAGCGGCAAATCAGATTCCAAAAATACCTGTTTCTGATAAGACCGGCTCTTTCAAGCCGCAAGCCTACAGATTGAGAACTTTCTCCTCTGCGTATTTCTATGTAATACGCACCGTCTTCCGCTTTTCTTATTCCGTCAACTTCCGTGTAAACATTCAAAGAAGAAGATTGCGCTGGAGAGGAATTAAAATATACTATAATTCCGATGGAAACCGGAATAAATACAAGAACAAATGCTATAATCAGGCATAAGAATTTTATAAACCCCGAAAAAGCATTTTTCCTTTTCTTACCAGACAATAAAACCCCTTATTAGACAGAGATTTCCAGGCCTTCAGTGGCGAGGGTTAACTCAATTCCTTTTAAATTCATTCTTTCAAGATACCATCTGGCGGACTGTAAAATACCGTAAAGTTTATGATCATCATAAGTAGGATCATGATGAAACATGATCATGTGTTTTATTCTCCAGTTAGCCGCGAAATCTACCGCAAGACTAAAAGCGCTGTGACCCCAGTTGTACTTGTCAATTGCTTCGCCGAGTGTATATTGACAGTCAATGATAATCATGTCGGCATTTTCAAAAAAAGCTGTATTCTCATCATTCTTCAAAAAATCCGCAGGCGTAAGTTCCGTATCTGTGGCATAGATTATCCGTTTTCCGTTATCATTTACGCAATATGAATAAGAATCTCCGGGATGATTCATTTTCTTAAAACTTATGGTTCGCCCGGAAATATTTATTTCATTATTCAATTGATGATATGTTTTTTTCGCTCCCATGGAATCCAGATGGATTGGAAAATAAGGATGTATCATTTGATTGTTTAGAATATTTTCGATATCAGGAACAGGGGAATAAAAATCAATGCTGTTTGACGGGTTATACGCAGGACCGAAAAAAGGCAAACCCTGTATGTGATCCCAATGGAAGTGAGAAAAGAAAACATGAAAATGGTTTAATTTTCTTTTCTCATTGCCCTGCGCGGGAAGCTTCGCTGAAAAATTTGCCATTCCCATTTCACGGATTCCGGAACCGCAGTCAAAAATGATACATTCATTTGAATCTTCAAACATTATGCTTACACACGGACTGTTTCCGCCGACTGTACCAAAAAGCCATGGCGGCAGTCCCGCCAAAAATCTTTCCCGGCTTTCTGCGTCAATAATATCTTCAGCCGTTACCTGTTCCAGAATCGCGGAAATTTTACTCTTTATACGGGAGGGTGATGTTGGGGCCGGAATGGAACCGCGTACACCCCAAAAATGTATATCCATAATATTCCCCCTGTTACTGCCGCTTAATTATTGGGTCTAAAGTACGCATTCCAAGAAGGCTTTCTATTGCCTTTTTTGAATGAAAGTTCCCGGTATTCATTCCCTTACACCCGCTAGCCGCTATGTCCCAGGACTGAGCCGATGCGACAATTGATTCCCAAAAAGGAAATGTCTTGCATTGTGCCGGACGAACCATATAAACCATACACCCATTATCCCAAAATATACAGTCTTTATTATACTTTTCTTTCAGAGAAAGGACTTCTTTACCCTCCCAGTCTATAACCCATCGGCAATATGTATTTAAAAAGCCATCCCTGTCAATTTTTAGCTCGGGTATCAATAATTTCAGGTCTTTTTCGGAAAGGAAGACAAAACCTGAATCATGACGACAGCATGAAGAACAGCGTTTACATGAAAACCTAAGACCGGATGCATAAAATGTCCCATTTATCATGCTAAAAGACTTTATATCACATTTTTTGGGAATATTCAATACAAGTCTAATCACTGCGTTTGCAGGGTGGCTAATTCCAAATTTCTTATTGCTTCTGTATTATCAGGATCTATTCTCAATATTGTCTGCCAGTCCAAAACGGCTCTGTTTAGACTGCCTGTTTTAACATATGCGCTGGC
>JAIRUY010000167.1 GCA_031254175.1 Treponema sp. | reverse complement strand
AGCGCTTCTCTCGCCGCGTCAATGTCTTTTTCCAGACAACGGCAAAGACACGCCACAGCGCTGTCCTTGATTGCCGCTGATATGGCTTTTACCGCTTCAAGGTCTCCGTAACTGGAAATGGGAAATCCGGCTTCTATTATATCAACGCCCAGCTTTTCAAGCTTTTTGGCAACTTCAATCTTTTCGTTCAAATTCATACTGCACCCCGGAGCCTGCTCTCCGTCTCTGAGTGTAGTGTCGAGTATTTTAATCCTTCGCATTTGTAACTTATCAGTCATATTTCTTTATAGTAAAAAGAAAAAAATTGTTCAACGGACTTGTTCGACAACTCTAACATTGAGTTTGCAGAAAAAATTGTATTAGACACGGTATTTTTCAAGAAAAACCCGCCCTTGATCAGAAACTCCTACCCCTTCACTGCGGAGAAGAGTTATTTGCAACTCTTTTCCTTCGCCTTCCAGCGCGACAGTGCCGTTTGAACGGATTATCCGGTGCCATGGAAGACCGTATTTTTCTGACATTGAATGCAGCACTCTTACTGTCTGGCGCGCTCCGTTGGGAAGGCCGGCTTTAACGGCAATGTCACGGTAACTTGAAACCCTGCCCCTGGGAACTGCCAGAATTTGTTTTATTATGCGATTAGTAATATCTGTCATAATGCGAACAATTGAAAACCTCGCCAATTTAAATTATAATCTAATAATTATATATTTAAGATGGTTATTTAACAGATAATACCCGCGGGCCGCGCTCAAGCGCGACAAGTCCCGTGCGCGCAAGTTCAAGAATGCCGTATGGGCGAAGAAGAAGAAGCAGACCATCCAATTTTTCCATATTGCCGGTTGCTTCAATGGTGATGGTAGACGGCGAAACATCAACAACACGTGCGCGGAAAATACCGGCAATTTCAAGAACGGCGGGACGATTTTTTTCATCCACTCCTATTTTTACAAGCATAATTTCACGGCGCAGGCAGGAAGAGCTGTCCAGTCCTCTTACGGCAATTACATCAACCAATTTTTCAAGCTGCTTTATAATCTGATCAAGTATCCGTTCCTCTCCGGTTACCGCGATTGTCATTCTTGAGACGGAAGCGTCTTCTGTCGCGCCGACAGTCAGGCTGTCAATATTAAAACCCCGCCGGCTGAAAAGTCCTGATACCCTGCTTAAAGTTCCTGCCCTGTTTTCCACAAGCGCCGAGACAACATGCTGTTTTATTATTTTACCCATCGATCCTTATTTCTTTCTGGTAACTGCATTTGCAATCTTTTGATTAATATTGAAAAGGTCCGCACGCACAGCCCTTGCCGTATTCAGCGCGTCCTGATATCTGCCTGCGTTAAAATCAGCCTCAGCCCGGTCAGCCGCATCGTAAGCGTTTCTTAAATCTCTGTCCAACGAGTCATAATCGAGGTCAAGCAATGAATAACGCGCCCTTGAAATATTCCTGTTTGTTTCCTCTATTTCAGCTTTTAAACTTGACAGCAGGGAAGCGGCTTCATCTTTTCCTCTTGCGGCTGCGGCTCTTCCGTCAGTTATGGCTTTCTCAGCCGCTTCCGCTGCTTCAGCGGCGAGAGTTCTCGCTGCGTCATAACGTTTTGAATCCGCTTCTGCCTGCATACGGTTAAGGGTGTCCCGCGCTCTGGCAAGAGTACTGCCTGCATATTGAACCGCGTCATTATCATTTTCCGCTCTGAAAACAGCATCTCTTGCACTGTCCATCTCCGCAAGCGGAGGTTTAGCGCAGCCGATAACAAGCGTTAAAAAGACACAGAAAAATAAAATTAACTTTAATTTCATAATATTAAAACTCCTCTAAACCCAACAACTCTATTAATAAATTATAATGATACTTTCTGCCATTTTCCACTACAATTATACGTTTTTTTGGGTCTTGATTATTCTTCTCTCAGCCATTAACTTCAATACATGAAGAAAATAAGCATCCTGAAGCCGGGACTTTTCATATATGAGTGCATAAGAATAATATTGATATTTGCCCTGATGTTCCGCCTTCCGCTGCAAAACTTCATTCCTGTTCTGGCTTTTGCTGCTCCAAACGCCCTGTTTCCCCTGATGTCTCTGTTTATTTGTCTTAATATTTCCCGTTACAAGACTTTTATACCTCTTTTTATAGCAGGAAAATGTATTGGCATATTTTCTTTACTGGGCTGGTCTATCATAGCTAAAATTCCTGCAATTATGATAATAACCGGAGTACCATTTGGAAGGCTGTTTCCTGACTTTTTTTTATGCGGTGATTTATTTGCTCTGGCTGCTATACTGTTTATAAACGCGACAATAAATAAGCCAACGGCAATCGCCGGTATCCTTGATTCGGAGGAAAAACAATGAGAATAATTCCAATAGCAAGCGGAAAAGGCGGAGTGGGAAAATCCCTGGTTTCCGCAAATTTGGGAGTTGCTTTTGCCCAGGTAGGCCAGCGTGTAGTGCTGGCGGATCTCGATCTTGGAGCATCGAATCTTCACCTTGTGCTTGGACATCACGCGCCGCAGATGGGGATTGGAACATATCTCAATAAAACAAAATCAAACTTTTCTGACGTAATCGCTGAAACCAACATACGCGGTCTTCGTTTTATTCCCGGTGACAACGAGATCCCCGGCACGGCAAACCTTAGCATAACCCAGCGCAAGTCACTTGTAAAACAACTGCTCGACCTGAAAGACAATACCGACATTCTCATTCTTGATCTTGGAGCCGGAACACATCAGTCAATTCTTGATTTTTTTCTGCTCTCCAATCAGGGCATTGTTGTTTCAGCTCCTTCGGTAACAGCAGTATTAAACGCGTATGTGTTTCTGAAAAACACAGTGTTCCGCCTTATGTTCAATTCCTTTGCAAAGGGCTCTCCTGCCCGCAATTATCTGGAAAAAATCCGCAAGGACGGTTCCGGCGGTCATCATAAACTCTATATTCCAAAAATGCTGCCGGAAATAAAAAAATTGGATCCTGCTTCTCATGAAAAATTTATAAAACGCCTTGAAACGCTTAATCCCCGGCTGATAATGAACATGGTCGATGAGCCCAAAAACGCCGATGTCGCAATGAAAATCCGCAGGTCCTGCGAAGAATATCTGGATTTAAAAATCGAACACATGGGAATAATTTACAGGGATATAATTCAGGATACAGCCCTTGCGTCAAGGCTGCCGGTTACGCTTTATAAACCGCAGTCACTTTTATCACAGGCAATTTACCGTATCGCAGACAAGATTCTGCAAAGCCCTGCGGATGATTATTCTCCGGATGACAAACAGATAGAAGACAGTTTTCAGGAAGCGGAAATGGAAGCGGAAATAGATTTTGACAGTAAAATGGAATATGTTGAGGAACTGCTTCATTCGGGAGCTATGAAAAAAGGCGATCTGCTTGAGACTATTAAATCCCAGCAATTGGAAATTTCCAAACTCAGAAAAGAAATTAATTTAATCAGACTGAAGCTGAGCCGTGCAATACAACAAGGGTATAAGGTTTAATATGCCGTTATTTATTAATTTTCCTTCATGGTTAAAACCGGAAATAATACAGGGCCTGCCAATTCGATGGTACGGGCTTATGTATATTTTCGCTTTCGGCACAGCGTATCTGGTATTCAGAAGACAAGTTAATGAACGGCGTTTCCCCATATCAGAAGATGATGTG
>JAIRUY010000166.1 GCA_031254175.1 Treponema sp. | reverse complement strand
AAGCGGAAGCGCAGGCAGGCCAGCTTCTTTCCGGCCTTGGTCTTGATGAGGAAGATCACAGCCGACTGATGGCAGAGCTTGATGAATCAAAAAAGGTGAGGGTTCTTCTCGCGCAGGCGCTTTTTGGCAGCCCTGACATCCTGCTTCTGGATGAGCCGACAAACGGTCTTGATCTTGAATCGATATCGTGGCTTGAAGACTTTCTTATAGATTTTCCAAATACGGTAATAGTCGTCTCTCACGACAGGCATTTTTTAAACTCTGTCTGCACTCATGTATGCGACATCGACTACGGCAGAATTACTCCGTATTCGGGCAATTACGATTTCTGGTACCAGATGAGCCAGATTCTTCAGCGTCAGGCGCGCGAACAATTAAAAAAGCGTGAAGAAAAAGCGAAAGAACTTAAAGAATTTATCCAGAGATTTTCGTCTAACGCAAGCAAGGCGAGGCAGGCGACAAGCCGGAAAAAAGTGCTGGAAAAACTTGACCTTGAAAATGTGCCCGTAACGAGCCGCAAATTCCCTTACGCCGCTTTTAAGCCTGAGCGTGAAATTGGCAACAATGTATTAAGAGCGGAAAAATTAAATTACTCTTTTGAAGGAGCCGCTATTTTAAAAGATTTTTCACTAACTGTTAACAAAGGCGATAAAATAGCCTTTGTTGGGATCGAAAATCCTTCAAAATCCGCTTTTTTTGACATTATCTGCGGAGACAAACAGGCAGAATCAGGCGATTGTTATTGGGGACAGACAATTTCTTTTTCTTACTTTCCAAAAGAGAACTCAAGCTTTTTCAACTCCGATCTTTCCATAACAGACTGGCTAAGGCAATTTTCACCCGATCAGGACGAAACTTATATACGCAGCTTCCTTGGGCGTATGCTGTTTTCAGGCGATGAAGCGCTAAAGCCCGTAAATGTTCTGTCCGGCGGCGAAAAAGTCCGCTGTATGCTTTCCAAACTGATGCTTTCCGGCGCAAATGTCCTCGTACTTGATGAACCTACAAACCACCTGGATCTGGAAGCAATCACTGCCCTCAATGACGGGCTTGTTGCTTTTCCCGGAGTACTCCTGTTTAATTCTCAGGATCACGAGTTTATCAATTCAATCACAAATCGTATCGTTGAAATCCTGCCTCAGAAAGAAAATCCGGGCAACGGCGGCTATATAGACCGCATGATGCCGTTTGACGATTACCTTGCAGATACTTCGGTGAAACAAATCAGAAACGCCGCATACAACAATGTAAAGGGATTGCGGATATAGCAAAATTCTTACTGAATATTTATATAAAACCTTTCCAAATATGCTATTCGGCTGCGTGCGTTGTTAAAGAAACTGCTTTGAGGGTACTCCCGCACAAGACGGCGGTAATAATCCAGTGACAGCAAGATATTTCGATTTGGAGAATTGGCTTCATAAGTCTGGCCGTACAGCCAATATGCTTCGTCACTGCCGCCGGGGTAATACTGCATAAATTGATCGAGTAACGCAATTGCCGCGGCGGTATTTCCTGCGTTAAACGCTTCTCTTGCCCTTTGCAGATAAGTCTCAGGCGGAAAGATTTCCTGCATTCCCAAATTTTCGTTTAAGGAACCTTCAGTTCCGGAACCCAATGAAGGCGCGGCTGCCCGCGGCGTATCAGTCAAGGCTTGCGGAGCAGATGAAACCTGCGGCTGAAAGGAACTTGTTCCTTGAGCAGAGACAGTTCCCGCACTTTCAGACGGCGCAGCCTGTCCGGAAGCGGAACTTCCTCTTTGCAGCCGCGCTTCTTCAAGAACGGAAGGCCAGCGGGGTTCGGCTACTACTCTGCCACGGTCAATCTGCGGATTAAACCAGCCGGAGGCTGCTGCGGGCGCCTCTCCAATGATAACCTGAACATGATCATTCAGGATATATCCTGCTATAAAATTTTCCCTGTAAAATTTCAGCACATAAGTTCCGGCTTCTTCAGCCAAAAATATTATACTTTGCCCGTCTGTTTCACGGCGGGTAGAGTTATACGAAATGCCGCGGCTGGACGAAAGTTCGCCTAAATAAACCCATCCGGTTCCGCGGAAAGGTATTTCTATAATTTGCCCCACCGTGGCGCGGACTACCCGTGAAAAAACTATATCATCGGGAGAAGAGACTGAAGCCTGCGGTATTGGCCGGAACTGGTTTTCGTCAGCGGCAGGCACAGGCGGTAAATCTCTCTGTTCCCGGACAGGATTACGTTCCTGAACAACTCTGTCTTCAGCAGGAGCAAGTGACGCCGGCGGTATTTGCGGTTGTGCCTGAGCCGGAGGCTGAGTTTGCGGCGACGCAGATGGCTGCGTTTGAGTAGGTGCCTGAGTTTGCGTTTGAGCAGGAGTCTGTGTTTGCGACGGGGATGAGGGCTGTACTTGCTCCTGCGCAGGCGGTGGTGCTACAGGCGCTTCCGTTTGTTGTGTCTCCGGAAGCTGCGCAATTGTTTCTTCAACAGACTGAGTTTGCGGCGGTGCTGCAGGCACTTCCGTTTGCTGTGTCTCAGGCGGCTGCGCAATCGTTTCTTCAACAGACTGAGTTTCTGACAAAACCGGCTCCGGTAACGGCGGATGAATCTCAGTCTCAACCTCTTCGGCTAAGGGCTCTTCCGTTTGTTGTATCTCCGGCGGCTGCGCAATTATTTCTTCAGCAGACTGAGTTTCTGACAAAACCGGCTCCGGTAACGGCGGAGGAATCTCAGGCTCAACCTCTTCAGCTAAAGGCTCTTCATCATATACCGGATATGTTTCTTCGATATTAAAACCGGTAAAATCTAAACCGGCAAAGTTTTCAGCTTCATCCTGCTCAATTTCAAAAGATTGAGCAGGATCGGGTAATTCGTCATTTAACTGGGGCGTTCCTTTACAGGAGAATAAAAAAATTAACGCAGAAAATAAAAAGAAATACTTCATGGGACTCGCTCCAAAAACTCATCAATAGCGGCTTCAATTTTATTCCGCCATTGTTCTTCACCGAATCTCACCGGATCCTGCCAAAACTCACCGGCATCCTGTTCTGTCCAGCTTGATCTCTTTTCACGTTCCAGTAAAACCTCCGGAAGAAAATCAGGTTCATCCGGCAGGAAAAGCTCTTCCGCCGGGATTGCAATATCAAACCTCGTCCTGTCAAATACTTCAGGAACTTTATCTTTGCCGGAACCTATAAATGATATGATAACAGAAAAAGTCAATAAAACAACAAAAATGGCGGTGCAAACAAGGATTAACCGCTGTTTTTTTTCACCGGTTAAATTGCTTAACCTCTCCTGAAAAAAATTGATTATTTTATCAAAAAAACCCATTATCCGGTATTATATCAGAAAAAACTTTTTTATATACTGCCAATTATCATTTTTGTAAAAGCGCCCGGAATACTGTATACTTGCTGAATCTTTTATAAATTGTTATCATTAAGCCATGAAAAGTGAACGGCTGGATTCCCTGTTAAAACGATATGAAGAATTAAATTTTATAATACAAGATCCTTCATTGGCAAAGGATCAAAACCGTTATCGTAATGTAATGAAAGAACATTCTCACCTCAGCGAAATCGCTGAAATAAATGACAGTATAGAGGAACTGGAAAAACAGGTGAATGAAACAAAAAAGCTTGTTCACGAAGAAAAAGATCAGGAAATGCGTGAACTCGCGCGGGAAGAACTTAAAGAACTGGAAAATAAACTTGTTGTCAGCAATGATAAATTAAAGTTTCTGCTTGTCCCCAAAGATCCGCTTGATGAAAAAAATATTATTATGGAAATACGGGCAGGTACCGGCGGAGAAGAAGCGGCTCTTTTTGCTTCCGATCTTTTCCGTATGTATTCGCGTTTTGCCGAAACAAAGGGCTGGAAATTTGAAGTATTAAATTCAAATGAAACCGAACTTGGCGGCATAAAGGAAATTATATTTTCCATCAGCGGGAATAATGTATATGAAAACCTTCGTTATGAATCGGGAGGCCACAGGGTACAAAGGGTTCCTGCCACAGAATCTTCGGGAAGAATACACACTTCCGCCGTTACAGTAGCTGTTTTGCCGGAAGCGGATGAGACAGAAATTGATATAAAACAGGAAGACTTAAGGATTGATGTTATGCGCGCCGGCGGTCCCGGCGGACAGTGCGTCAACACCACAGATTCGGCTGTGCGCATTACCCACCTTCCTACAGGGCTTTCCGTACATTGTCAGGATGAAAAGAGTCAATTAAAAAATAAAGCAAAGGCAATGCGCATATTACGCGCAAGAATTTACGAAATGGAAGAAGCAAAAGCGGCAGCGCAGAGAGCCGAAGCCAGAAAAACCCAGATTGGTTCTGGCGACCG
>JAIRUY010000106.1 GCA_031254175.1 Treponema sp. | reverse complement strand
TTGTCCGTCCGTGGCTTGTGCCTATGGAAATCGCAAGAGAATCGACTTTGGTTTTGCTGACAAAATCAACGACCTCGGAAGGCTCTGTGTAGTGGCTGTGTTCGGAGCTTACATCGTCTTCAACTCCTGCCAATACTCCAAGCTCTCCCTCTACAGTTACATAGTCTTTCTGGGAATGCGCGAACTCACACACTTTTTTTGTCAGAGCGACATTTTCATCATAGGAAAGATGCGATCCGTCGATCATTACCGATGAAAAGCCTGTTTCGATACAATCCTTGCAAATCTCAAAGGTATCGCCGTGATCCAGATGTAAAACGACGGGTATGTTACAGCCAAGTTCTTGCGCGTATTCAACCGCACCTCTGGCCATATTCTTAAGAATGTTCTGATTGGCATATTTGCGCGCGCCTGCCGAAACCTGCAGAATTACAGGAGACTTTGTCTCTACACACGCCTGAATAATCGCCTGCATTTGTTCCATGTTGTTGAAATTGTACGCCGGAATTGCATAACCGCCTGAAATTGCTTTTTTAAAAAGATCCTTTGTGTTTACAAGGCCCAATTCTTTATAACTTGTCATTTTTTACTCCTTATAAGGGGTTTTTTCTCATGTTATCGCTTCTTTCTTCATTGGTCAATGGGCATTTTCATATCTAGCCCTGAGGTTTCCAAACGTGGTAACATTAAATATTCAACTATGAAACTCAAGATAAAATCGCCGGAAGATGCCGCGAAACAGACTTTTGCCTCTTTTCTGGCTTTCATTAAACTGAGACGTAAGGTTTTGAGTATTATTGCAGGATTTTTATCGGTATCCGTCATTCTGTACACTATTTATCTTGTCCGCTCTCCTGTGCTTATTGTCACTGATTTTGCGTTTATTCCGCTTTACGGAGAGGCCAGGATAAAAGAAAAAACGATTAAATCTTCCTTTTTGTTATTTCGCCGGATTCTCACTGTTCAGGTTGCAGATGAAGCCAGTGACGACATTATACGAATAGCCGTTAACGATGTTTCTTCACGCCCGTTTTGCGTAATATTTCCGCTGAGATTTGCCCGTTCAGGGAAAGGTTACCATGAACAAAATCCGGAAGTGCCTGTAATTATATTGGAAGGCAGACAGAAAGGCTCTGCGCTTTCGCTAATCGGTACAAATGAATGTTTCATTTATGATACGGATATTTATGATGAGTTCTATAAAGCAGGCAAAATCGCCGCTGCTCTGGACAATGGTAAAAACGGAAAAATTGCCGTTTTTCTGGAAACTGATATTCAGGCACAAGCAATTGATGTTTTTTTACAAGGCTTAAATCAACTGGAGAAACCTTTGGAAACTCATTTTTTTAATGATTTTTCCCAATTTTCTGAAAGTCCGGCTATTGAAGATGAGCCTTTTTCCTGTGTTGTATTGGCAGGGGCAGGAACCGAATATCTGGAGTTAAATAATGGTGTCCCGGTAATTTTTCTTACATGGCTTGACCCGTTTTTATTACCGTCCAATGTTGTTCTGGTTATTGATGATTCTCCCTATACCCAAATTCTTCAGGCAGTCAGAATGGCCGGAGCCGGAGTGCAAAGCGGGCAGCTCAAGTCAAAATTTCAATTTTTTAGAGGAATTGATATTGACGGAAAAACATTGCGTAAAATACGAAAATATGGGTAAAATTTCCATTAAACTGTCTATAATTGATTTGACAAACATATTATAAACAAATATAATTGGTAATATAGAGGATCAATTAAGGAGTTAGGGATGAAACAATACAGTTTCAAATTTATCTGCCTGATCGTTTGGGCATGTATAACGGTTTTTTCAGGTTATGGTCAGCAAAATGCCATAAATTATGAAACAAGGATTCTGGAATCTTTTAACGGGGATGCAGATGCGCCGTATAAATGGAAGGCGGAAGCCAGCAGATTCATTACTCAGGCCGATAGTCAAGGCAACAAATATCCCAGGATTCACTATGTAGAAGCCTGGCCTATTGCCGCTTTTGGAAATAACAGGGGCGCTAACGTTCAGCCGTTAAGAAGCTTGGGAATAAATGCCGCTTTTGACCGCAGAGGTTATAACTGGATAGATGTTTATCCGGTTTTGGCCGATGATCCGGATGAAAACCCGTATGAAATTCCAATTCCGGGCAGAGTACATAATATGGATTTATGGGTTTGGGGAGCAAATTTAAAGTTTTACATTGAGGTTTTTGTAAGAGATTACCGCGGCGTTATTCATCCTCTGAGGTTAGGAGATATTGCCTATCCCGGCTGGAGAAATCTGCGTGTTAACATTCCTACCAGTATTGCCCAAAGCAGAAGGATACTGCCGGCTTATGCAGGTTTAAGTTTTGTTAAGTTCAGGATATGGACGCAGCCGGTTGAGAGAGTCGATAATTTCTATATCTATTTCAAACAGCTTAAAATTATGACAGATACGTTTGAGAATTTGTTTGACGGAAATGATCTGGCTGATCCAGCTAATGTTGAAAGCATCTGGTCTAACTAAGGAGAAAAAAAATGAAGAAGTTTTTGATT
>JAIRUY010000094.1 GCA_031254175.1 Treponema sp. | reverse complement strand
GCTTCTGAATTGTCTGTCGCCTTCCCAGAAAGGAATGGAATCGGCCCTGTTTTCCAGAGGAACAACTTCCATGGCTTCCGCGGTGATATTTGTTACACGCCATCCGCGCGCGCCGAAATCAAAACAGTCGCCCAAACGGCGTTCCCAGACAAACGCTTCGTCAAGTTCGCCTATCTTTGTGCCGTCAGCAAGCCTGAGCGAGTAAGCCCCGCGGTTTGCGATTACGCCGCCTGATGTGTAAAGCAGGGTAGTGGTTCCGTCCAGCGCGCCGATTGTATTTTCTTTTTTATCAAGCCAAATGCGGGGTTTGATTTCCCTCAAGCGTGAGGGCTCTTCATTTTTATCATTACCGGCGTTTTTTTCGCTGAAAGAGAGTCCTGCCAGCATATATACAACACGGTTAAAAGAATCGTAATTGAGGTTTCTGAAGATATAACATTTTTTTACAAGTTCATATAAATCATCGATATTTCTGTTTTTTTCACAGCAGAGAGCAAGGACAAACTGCGCAAGTATATCAAGGGGATTTTCAATCGGATAAATTTCTTCGATATCCCGCTCGTCAACAGCTTCTTTGATTGCGGCGGCAAGCAGAAGATCCATTTCGTGGAAAGCAAAAAGTTTGCTTTTGCTTATCTGTCCCACGCCATGGCCTGCACGCCCGATACGCTGAAGCGCCTGCGATACGCTTCCCGTGCTTCCCGCAAGCACTACTTCGTCTACACAGCCCATGTCGATCCCAAGTTCCAGAGAGGCAGTCGCAACCACGCAGGGAATTCTTCCTTCGGCAAGCCCTTTTTCAACGCTGCGCCTGATCTCTTTTGAAAGAGAGCCGTGATGCGGAAAGGCAACGGTGTTTGAAAAAGCGCGATCAGTTTTTTCATTTGAGTTATGCGCATAATTTTTAGCCGCTGTTTGATTCAGAAAATAACACATTCTTTCGGCTCTTCGCCGTGTATCCGTAAAAATGAGTAAAGTGGAACCTTCATGGATTCTTTTTAGTATGTAATTGATTAGCGGCGTGTATCTTCCTTCGTTCAGTCTGCGTATGGTGTCATGTTCTGTTTTGATTTCAATCGGCGGATATTCAACGCTTAAATCAATCAGTTTTTCGGCGGCCGGAGATACAATACGGACCTGCCTTCCAATTCCGCCTGAAAAATCCGCCGCCGCCTGCGGATTGCGTACGGTAGCGGAAAGGCTTATACGCTGAAACTCTCCGGCTGTGGAAACAAGCCTTTCTATCTGGCAGGAAAGAAATGAGCCTCTTTTATTTCCAAGTACTGCGTGTATTTCGTCAATGATAAGGTATTTTACGCCCGATAAAACCTGCCTGCCTTTCGGGTTAAGGAGAAGAATAGACAGGCTTTCAGGAGTTAGGGCAAGGATTGACGGCGGATTGATGAAAAAACGCCTTCTGTGCGATTGCGGAGTATCGCCCGACCTTGTTTCCACGCGAATGGAAGGAAAGGCAATGTTTTCTTCTTCAAACCGCTGTCTTATTGCGGCTAACGGTACAAGAAGGTTGCGTTTTATGTCTTCGTTTAACGCCTTGAGGGGCGAGACATAAAGCGCCGACAGTTCTTCCGGATTGTACTGTTTCTGCACTCCGGGGCAAAAGCGTGAGATTGCGGAAAGAAAGGCAGTCAGCGTTTTTCCGCTTCCTGTCGGCGCAAGGGCAAGGACATTTTCTCCCCGTTCAATGAGCGGCCAGGCTTCTGCCTGTACCGGCGTAGGTTTTCCGTAAGTTTCGGTAAACCAGTTACGGATTATCGGGTGGAATGTTTGGGGCAGCATGGCCAAAACACCGTAAAAAATATCCGGGTTTGATTTCTTTCAATTGCGGATGTTCGTTAAAACATTGTTCTGCGGCCTGTTTGCACCTCGGCGCAAAGGAACAGGACATACTTAAAATATTTTCATTTATTTGTGCTGAGGGGTTGTTGATTTTTGTTGAATTGGGCTGTTTTCTGATTTCGCTTTTCTCTCCGCGGCTCTGCGCCTCCGTGTTAAATTCTTCTTCCAGACCTGCGGCGGAAGAAAACAAAAGCCGGGTATACGGATGCATGGCTTCACGGTAAAGATTTTCGGCAGGCGCTTCTTCCATCAATTCTCCGCGGTACATTATGCCGATTCTGTCGCAAAAATAGCACGCTACCTTAAGATCGTGCACGATGAATAAAAAGGATATGTTTCTCTTTTTCCTGATGTCGAGTAACAGGTTGAGTATCTGCCCCTGAACTGAAACGTCAAGGGCGGAGACAACCTCGTCGCAAATCAAAAGTTCCGGCTCCATTAAAAGCGCGCGCGCAATGGAAATCCTCTGGCGCTGCCCGCCGGAAAACTCAGACGGCCGTTTTTCCAGATCAGCCGCCTGAAGGCCAACCTCTTCAAGTATGGCTGCAGCTTTCCGGCGAAGTTCTTTTTCGCTGATGCCTTTTTGCCTTAAAGGGCGGCGGCAGCCTGAAACCAGAACTTCGTATACGTTCATTCTCGGATTAAGACTCCTTGCCGGGTCCTGAAACACATAACGCACTTTTTCACGGTACTTGCGCAAATCTTTCTTTTGAAGCGAGCCGACAGAAATTGTTTTGTCTCCGTGAAAAACAATCTGCCCCGAATCGGCTTCGTACATCCGCACAAGCATCCGCGCTGTAGTTGTTTTGCCGCAGCCTGATTCGCCTGCCAGCCCGTAACTTTCATTTTTTCCGATAGAAAACGAAATGTCATTTACCGCGTTGACAAAACGCCCGAAACGGGCAAAAAAACCCGCTTCCAGATTAAAGCGTTTGTAAAGACTGGAAACAGTCAGAAGCTTCATATATTAGGTATAATAACCGATTGAATGCATTTTGTGACGCATATTTCGGCACATTTGTTGCAGTTGGTACATTTTTTATAATCAATTATGGCGAGATTATCTTCGATAATAATTGCTTCGGCAGGACATTCTTTGGCGCATATTCCGCAGCCAATACAGCCGTTTGAGCATTTTTTTCTTATCTGAGCGCCTTTCTCAAGATTTTTACATAAAATAAATACCGATGTTCCGGCGTTTTCAATTGATATTATATTATTAGGGCATACTTTCACACAAAGGCTGCAGCCGTTACATTTTCTTGTATCGATACGCGCAAGGGAGTTTTCCAGACAAACAGCGCCGCTTGGACAGACAATCACACAGTCGCCGTAACCGAGGCATCCGAATGCACAGGCCCCCTCTCCGCTGTAAAGCTGTTTTGCCGCCTTGCAGGATTGAATACCTTTATAATCCATTTTTTTAAGCTGTGTATTGGAATCGCCTTTACAGCGGACAACAGCGTATTTTCTGGCAACTATCTCCGCTTTAACTCCCAGTATTTCGCTTATTTGTTCAGAAACCAAAGCTCCGCCGGGCGTACAGAGATTTCCTTTAACGCCGGTGTCTGAAACCAGCGCCGCGGCATAACCTTCGCAGCCGGGAAAACCGCAGGCGCCGCAATTTGTGCCGGGCAGGAACCCAAGAATTTTTGCTATGCGTTCATCAATTTTTACAGCCATGAGTTTGGAAGCTACGCTGAGTGCGGCAGCGCAGATAATGCCAATAACGGTTACAGAACCGGCCGCAATGATAATTGTATTCATATGACCACCTACCGGGCGCTGAACAGGTTTTCCATAACCCCGTTAAATCCAAAGAACGAAAAAGAAAGTATAGCTGCCGAAATAAGGGTAACCGGAAGCCCCTTAAATGATTCCGGAGGATCAGAATTTTCTGTATACTCCCTGATGCCGGAAAAAATCACCAACGCAAGCAAAAATCCAAGTCCTGCGCCGAGTGAGTTTACCATTGATTCAATAAAATTATATCCTTTTGTAATGTTTAATATCGTAACCCCAAGCAAGGCGCAGTTTGTTGTAAGCAGAGGAAGAAAAATGCCAAGAGCAGTATAAAGAGACGGAATGTATTTTTTAAGTACAATTTCTACAAACTGCACAAGCACCGCAATGACAAGTACAAAAATAATTAT
>JAIRUY010000270.1 GCA_031254175.1 Treponema sp. | reverse complement strand
CAAGAAACGCTATGCTGGAACAGGCAAAAATAGAAATTGCCCTTAAAGAAATGCTTGACTCCATCGGCGCCAGGGCAATTACTACGACATTTCAGGACCTTCACGGTCTTCCTCAGCTTCCGGGACTTGCCATACAGCGGCTCATGGAACAAGGGTACGGCTTCGGCGCCGAAGGGGACTGGAAACAGTCCATGCTGACCCGCGCTGCAAAAGTAATGGCGGCGGGACTCCCCGGCGGCGTTTCCTTCATGGAAGACTATACTTATCACTTTGAACCCGGAAAAGAAGCATCTCTGGGGGCGCATATGCTGGAAATATGCCCCAGTATATCAAGCGGTAAACCCCGCATAGAAGTTCATCCCTTGGGTATAGGCGGCAAGGCAGACCCCGCACGGCTGGTGTTTGACGCCGCTCCCGGCAAGGCAATATTGGTAACGCTGGTTGATTTAGGCAATAGGTTCAGAATGATAGTGAACAATGTGGAATCGATTAAAATCGAAAACCCCATGCCAAAGCTTCCTGTGGCAAGAGTGTTATGGAAGCCTGAGCCTTCCCTTGCGGGAGCGGGTGAAGCGTGGATACTTGCCGGGGGAACCCACCATTCGGTGTATGCAACAGCTCTGACTGCTGAATATTTTCGGGATTGGGCGGAAATGATGGGTATTGAATTTGTTCTTATAGACAAAGATACAAAGTCTGAGCGCCTGCGGGATGAACTGCGCTGGAATGAAACATACTGGTCAAGCCGGAAATAAACTGCTATAACGGTAACAGGCTGGTTTTGTATGTATCAAACATTAAAAGAAGAAGCTTGGGAAGCAAATATGGAAATTCCCAGGCTGAATTTGGCAATATACACATTTGGTAATGTTTCCGCTTTTGATCCGGATAAGGGAGTTTTTGCCATTAAACCTTCCGGGGTTCCCTATAACAAACTCTCCGCCGATTCAATGGTACTGGTTGATTTGGAAGGAAAGGTGGTTGAAGGTAGATTGAACCCTTCTTCGGATACAGAAACCCACAGAGTGCTGTATCGTGAGTTCTCCGGTATTCTGGGCATTACCCACACCCACTCACCTTATGCGTCAGGCTGGGCCCAGGCCCGGATGGCCGTACCGGTGTACGGTACCACTCATGCAGATCACAGCCCGGAGACGATCCCCTGTACACTGCTTATGAGCGCCGAAGCGGTAAATAACAACTATGAACTGGAAACAGGCAATTTAATTGTAAGCACCTTCCGAAAGCAGGAAAAAGATCCCGCTAATATGCCCATGGTGCTTGTTTCGGGTCACGGCCCCTTTACTTGGGGAAAAAGTGCTGCCCAGTCGGTATATCATGCCGCGGTACTGGAAGAGGTATGTAAGATGGCCATGTTTACGCAGATGCTGGACCCCAAGGTACAGCCCCTTCCGGAACATTTAATCCGCAAGCATTGGGAACGCAAACATGGCCCCAATGCATACTACGGACAGAAATAGGGTCGTACAGGTCAAGCGCTATAGCCAAATAAAACAAACCCTAAAGTAAAACTCATTTTCGGTTACTTCTTGGGATTAGAATATACTTTTCTTGGATAATTGAGATATAATGAGATATAATGTTAAGAATATTAAGGGGAAATAAATGAAAAAGATTTTTGTGTTTTTAGTGATTATTCTGATAGCGGCTCCGGTTTTTGCCCAGCAAAGACATTTTGCAATAACGATTAGCCCATCTCCTATTATTTATGCGCCAATACTTGGAGGGATTGGCATAGTAGCTGGAGTGGAGTTTGCGCCGTTGAAAAATTTTGCTGTAAAAGGAAATTTTTACTATGTTGGCTGGGATTTTGGAAAACTTATTGATGAAGCGGGAGTCGATGCTGATATTTCTATGCTTCGCTTTAGTGTGGAAGGACGCTTTTATCCTTCCGGTAACTATGTAGAAGGTTTCTTTTTGAATGGCGGGTTTCAGTTTCACCGGCTGGGAGCATCATTTAGTTATGAAGGAATTAAATTAAGCGATGGGCTGAACACTTATGGTGTTTATGGCGGCGCAGGATACAAACTTGTATTCGGAAGAAGCAGGCTGGGATTTGTTTTGGAGCCTACCCTGGATTTTATCTGGCCACTAAAATCTGACATACCATTTAAAGATATGGCTGCCGGCAGCAATTTGTTTGGCTGGATATTGGGAGTAAAAATGTTCCGCGGCGGCCTTAAACTTGGCCTTGCCTTTTAATCTTTAATTTTTTCTTGTTCCAAGGGGAAGTATTGATTTACGTCAAGTTAATCGGCGGTTCCCTTATATTAACCCCGTGGGCAAACCGCGGGGTTTTATTTTTCATGCTTTTTCTCAAAGTGGGAAAACACCATGCTGAAAAAAGCGCGCCCCTGGGAGACGCTGCGTAAACTTGTCATAAACCCGAACATTTTCTCCATTGGCGCCTGAGCCTTTATTTCATTTAAATCAGTTTTTGAGTTCATGCTGAGTATATGTCCGCCGCGCTGCGTTACAAGGCTCATTACCTCTCCGACAAATTCATGGGGGCAGAAAAGATCAACTGCCATAATCGGCTCAAGCAATATGGGAGACGCGGTGCGGCAGGCTTCGTCAAACGTCATGCTTGCGCATGCTTCAAACGCGAACTCTGTTCCTGTAAGTTCAGAATATTGAATGTCCGTAACAGTTGCCGTTATGTCAATGCACGGGTATCCCATGACAATACCTGATGAAAAAGCGCCGTTTATGCCGCGCTCAACAGCTTCGAGAATTTCTGACGGAATCTCAGCTTTGCCGGATGCATTTTTTGCCGCGTTTATAAAACTGTTGCCGGAACCGCGTTTTGCAGGTTCCACACGCAAAGAAATACCTGCGGCGTTTTCCTTTCCGGCTATTATTTTTGAGAAACTTTCTGAATGTTCGTTTTTTACGCTTATCGATTCACGGTAAGTAACCTGCGGATTTCCAACCTTTGCGCCAAGCTTGTACTCCCTGAGCATGCGCGTAACAAGTACGTCAAGATGAAGTTCTCCCATGCCGGAAATGATAAGCTGGCCGGTTTCATCATTTTCCCTGATAGTAAAGGTTGGGTCTTCTTTTGAAAGAATCGCAAGAATATCTTTTAATTTATCCTGATCTGATATTGTTTTTGGTTCGATTGAAATTGAAACAACCGGCTCCGGAAACTGCATTTTTTCAAGAAGGACAGGCCAGCTTTCGCTGCCAATCGTATCGCCTGTCTGCGCAAGTTTCATTCCGATTATAACACCGATGTCTCCGGCAGAAAGAGAGTCTATCGGATCGGACTTGTTTGAATGCATTCTTAAAATCCTGTTGGCTCTTTCCCGCTTTTTCTTTCCCTCATTAAAAACAGAACTGCCGGATTTTATGGAACCTGAGTACATTCTCACATAACACAGGCTTCCGGCTTCACGATCATATTGAATTTTGAACACAAGCCCAAGCGGCTGCCCGTTTGGATCGCAGGGAATTTTAACTTCTTCTTCTTTTTTTAAGTTAATGCCGGTTGCGGGAGTTATTTCGTCAGGGGAAGGAAGGTAATCAACAATGGCGTCAATCAGGGGCTGTACGCCCAGATTGCGTCTTGAAGCGCCGCAAAAAACAGGAAGTATTTCGCGTTTAATAACGGCTTTTCGAAGTTCGCTTCTGATTACTCCTGCTTCTATTTCTTCACCGGCAAGGTATTTTTCCGTTATGAGATCTGAAACGCCGGAAAGAGCATCTATTAGTTTTTCGCGCCATTCATTTGCGCACGTTTCACGCTCGTCCGAAATTGAAGAAAAGGCAGGGTTTTCACCGCCTCCTTCCCAGCGAATTTCCTTCATTTCTATCAGGTCAATTACGCCTGAAAAAGAACTTTCTTTTCCTATTGGAATCTGCAAGGCAGCAGTTTTGACTTTTAATTTATTTGCTACATCTTCAAGAACAAAGTAAAAATCAGCGCCCAGACGATCCATCTTGTTCACATAACCGACACAGGGAACATTGTATTTTCGTGCCTGCCGCCATACGGTTTCTGTCTGGGGTTCAACTCCGCGGACTGCGTCAAATATGGCAACAGCTCCGTCAAGTACACGAAGAGAGCGCTCAACTTCAGCGGTAAAATCAACATGTCCCGGAGTATCAATTATATTGATTTGATGATTTTTCCAGTAGGTGGTAGTAGCCGCGCTTTGGATGGTAATTCCACGTTCCTGTTCCTGTTCCATCCAGTCCATTATCGCTTCACCATCATCAACTTCGCCGATGCGGTGGCTTTTTCCGGTGTAATAGAGAATCCTTTCG
Organism: Treponema sp.; assembly: GCA_031254175.1. Taxonomy (GTDB): domain Bacteria; phylum Spirochaetota; class Spirochaetia; order Treponematales; family Breznakiellaceae; genus WQXQ01. The sequence continues at coordinate 330 of JAIRUY010000270.1, read as the reverse complement.
GTAGTAGTGGTTTTCCCGGCGTCAATATGAGCCATGATGCCGATATTACGCATGGTCTTAAGCATTAACTTATTTTAGTAAACATTAAAATAATAATCAATTGCGGAACAGTTTGATTCGTGTTGATTGCAGGCGAGGGGTATGTTGATTAAAGATAAAAAAAAGATATACTATTGCTATGCGTAAAACCTTTTCTTATGTACTTGTGACACCCTATACCATTGCCAAGAGCAGGACGGGCGGTGTTCTTTCAAGACTGCTGTCCCGTACAGATTTAGCCTTGGTAGGGGCTCAAATGTTTGCGCCTGATAAAGATTTTTCCTTTGCGTA
>JAIRUY010000240.1 GCA_031254175.1 Treponema sp. | reverse complement strand
TTTGTTTTACATAATAAAAATAAATATCCTGTTCGTCAGGCGGGTATTAAAGATTTTTTTGATATATTGACAACACGCGCTTCCTGGCCTGTCCGTTCCTCAAGTACTTCTTCCCATTCCCGTTTTGGACTTGATGAAACACCGGATAGAAGAGTAACTTTTTACGGAGAGAATAATGTTCTTCTTGATATTTTAGTTAACGCTGCCATGGGGCGGGAAGTATTCCTTCGTCAATATGGGCAGAATGAAGTTCGCTCAGGCGAGAACAGGATTGTTTCGTTTATAACAAGTTCCGCAGACAACTGGTTCAACCTGAGGCTAATTCCGGAAAGCGAGAGCGGCAAAATAGATGCAGGCAGCGTGCAGCGTTTTTCTGTTTATGATAAAGACGAAAGTTTGATTTTCAGCCGCCGGAACAGGGGATGGATTGTCTCTTCGGGAGAAACCGTTATCGAAGATATAAATTCAACCGGCATAGAAAATTATTTACAAACTATTCTGAATTCACAAGGCGATAGTTTTGTTGATTCCGTTTTCAGTGATGACCCTGCGTTTAATTACAGCCGCATTATACTTGAGCTTGGAACCGGTAAAATTATTACAATTCGGTTTACTGCGCCTTATGAAAACAACTACCGTCTTGCCCATGTCAGTGACAGTGGATATATTTATTCCATTCCAATGTGGGTTTCCAATCAGGTTTTCAGAAGCCTTTCTAGCTTTGAGAGGCAATAAACGCCCTGTATTTCTCAAGATCGCTTTGAAATGCAATAATTGACGTTTTTTGGTCGTGTTTTGATTTTGAAAGCGCTTCTCTGCTTTCCAGCATCAGCCGTTCGGCGCTGAGTAATCTTCCTGAACGTGATGAAAGGCCTATGTTGAAATTGGAGGCAGTATAAGCACTGTTAGGAAACTTAACCATTACGCGCTGATGAAATTTTTCTGATTTTGAGATGCCTGTTTCAAGATCAAGTCCCGGAAGTATGACGGCGATGCCGTATTTGCCGTATTCAAAAAGCAGATCCCTTGACGAAAAGAATGAAACGGCTTCTGCCGCCGCCTGCTTGAACATGGTATCATTTGTTAAATCAGCGAACTCCATCAAAATCAGCGTCAAATCGTTTTCTGTGGAAGCGCAGCGGTGTAATTCAGAATCCAAACGATCAATAATGTATTCTTCCCATCCAATATCGCTTCTTGGCGAGTAAAGCCCTTTTGGAGCCGGGCCGGATGCTGATTCGTGCGCTGGAGTTTCAGGAATGTTTGAAAGTTTCTGCGGTTCATTTAAATAGGCAGAAGTTGTTCTTTCATTGACACCGGCAGCAAGTTTTTCTCCTTCTGGTTTTCCGATTAATATCTGTATTAACATGGTAAAAAAAGCAAGGGCGAATCCAATCAGAATCAGGAGCAGCGTTTCTTTTAAAATCTTCTGTATTTCACTGTAGTTATAGGCTCCTGCGACAGCTTTTATGTTTGCGTTGCGCAAGTCGTTAATTGGAAGCGTATTATAATAGCCTTGATTTGAAAAACCAAGCTTGTTGATAAATCTGGGCGAATTATTCACCCATGTGACGGCATGGCCTTGCTGTCGTTCAAAAGCATATTCACCTTCAGGGCCTGTGACTATGAGCGCTTCAATAACATTACTTGCCGCAAGAGCATTATTCATAGCGCTGATAAACCGTTCATCCATGAAACCATATCTTCCTGATAATAAAGCCGCGGCGGTAATTTTTGAAAATTCCTGTTCAGCCGCGCTTCTGTTTTCTTCAATGTTGAAATAAATCCGGACTGCTGCCTGAACGAGCGCGAAAAGGTAAATAACAATACATAATGCGGCAATAATTGCGCCTAAGCCGGTTCTTTTTTTTGGATGCATACTCATAATCTTTACGCCCTTTTGTTTCTTTGATATAATTATCGGAAGTTTTTATATGCAAATAAGAGAATATTCATTGCCTCCGGGCTGGTTTCCCCGTGATCCTGCTGGTGTTTCAGATCAAATTTCGTATTTTTTACAGGATAGAAAGCAGAAAAGCATAAAATCACGGGCTGTTATTTCGCCTCATGCCGGCTGGTTTTACTCAGGGCGCATAGCTGCTGTCGGAATCTCCAGCCTTAAAAGTGAGGCCGGTACCCCCAATGAAAGTTTTCAGGGTACAATAGCGGTTCTTGGAGGCCATTTATCCGCTGCTTCTCCGCCGCTTTTTGCGACAGAAGACGCAGTAAGAACTCCGTTTGGCCCAATGCCGATAGATAAAGAGTTAAGAAATGTTTTGGATAAAGAACTGGAAGGCAGAGCCGATCTTTCCCGTGATAACACAGTAGAAGTTTTGCTGCCGATGGTGCGCTTTTTCTTTCCGCAGGCAAAACTGTTATGGATGAGGCTTCCGCCGAATTTATTGTCTTTTAAAGCAGGTAAAATCATTGCTATGGAAGCCGCCAGATTAGGCCGTAATATCAATGTGATTGCTTCTACGGATTTAACCCATTATGGAACAAACTACGGTTTTATGCCGCAGGGTTTTGGGCAGCCGGCGCTGCGCTGGATGCGCGAAGAAAACGATGCCAATTTTATCCGGGCAGTTGAATCAGGAAAAAGTGATGAAGTTCTGAACAGGGCGAAAAAGGACCGCTCCGCGTGTTCGGCCGGGGCCGTATTGGGAGCCATGGGTTTTGCGGAAGCCGAAGGATTAAAAGGAGCGCAGCTTCTTGAATACGGAACCAGCATCGATGTACAGGAGGATGGAACAATCCCTACTTCCTTTGTCGGATATGCCGCCATGGCATTTGTTTAAAAATATTTAGCATTTATCATCAAGAACTCTGTCAATATCTTTTATGCAGCGGAGTTTTGTATCTTCAATTAAATCATTTGTTTTTAATGCTGGTTCACGGTGTTTGATGGCGGCTGCGTAGGGGAGTATTGTTGTAAATATCTGTTTGTCTTTTGCGCTTAATTCATGTCTGTAGTTTTTGCCGGCTGCCGGAGGCAGAGCCGCAATGTCATTGCGGTATTGTTCAAGAAAACTAACGCCGCTTTTTTCCATCTTTTTATCTGCAAAAAAATCTTGAAAAGCGGCTGATGCGCCGTGCGGCATTTTTTTTTGCCATCTGATTGGGGCTCCTGAGCCGGGCGCGCAGTTTACCTCCGCTGTCATTACCGATATTTTTTCTTCCAGTTTTTTTCTGTAAAAACGAAGCGAAGAAGTTTCATGGTATTTTTTTTGCGCAGATTCATCGGTTTTTTCCGCTGGTAAAAACGGGATTTTGTACAGAAATGCCGAAGATAACGCTTCTGCCGGAGAGAAGCGGTTTTGTTTTTTTTCAAAAAACGGGTAGATGTATGTTCCTTTTGCGTAAGTTTTTGAATCAATATAGGCGAAATCCGCGCCAAAAATCGTAATTTGTCCGAAACCGAGACTTTCCGCAAAAGAAAGACAAGCGTATGTTACATTTCCTCCGGAGGTATCGAGACGGAAAAAGGGCCGCCAAACAGAAGAAACGTACTGCGCAAGGGGATGGCCGCTCGAAAAAAACAACGGCAATTTTGAAAACCCGGAAAGCAGGGGAGGGCTTGCGATGTCGAGAATCAGAGGTATGCTGCGTTTATTTACGCCCAGAAAATGATAATAACTAATATGCTGACAGTCCATTGATAATACAGCATCAGGCTCAATGCCGTGATGCAGAAGAACCGGAAGGGCAGTATCGGAACTTATAATAAAAACATGTTCGGATTTACATTTTGATAAAGAGTGAATTTGTTGATCAAGGGAAGGCCCTGCCGCAACAATCGCCGCTTTTCCGCCTGAACGAGAAAAATATTCTTTTATTGTGTTTTGCTGCTTTTTTCTCCGGAAACTATCGCTGTGGGTATCGGCAGATTTTATATTACGGATAATATTGGAAAACCAGCGCATACCAAAGTGAGCCTGAACAGAGTAATCTGAAGAAACATTTTCAATTGCTTCCTGTATGGTTTCGGCGGCAGCTTCGAACAGCGGTAAATCAAGTTCTGTTCTTGTCCTAAGCGGAAGGGTTTTAATTCCGCCGCAAAGGGACGGCTTGTAATTTTCTGTAATGAAGTTTTTTATCTCGTCCAATGAAGGATCTGTTAAAAGGGTAAACCGGTCATTTTCCAGCAGTGTTGAATAATCTTTTGAAGAAAGTAGTTCTGTGATGCTTTCGCTGAAGAAGTCAATAACCAAAATCTTCGCCGCTGTTTTATTCAGCGCCGCTTGAGGGGCAAATCCGCCGCCCAAACCCAGAAAAATTAAAAAACCTGTATCGCCGCTTATTGTTGATATCAGGCGTTCAGCCTCGCGTACCGGGTCAACCATGGAATGAAGCGGCTGGGTGTCTCCCGACGGCAGGACAATGGCAGGAATTGTTTCACCGTTACGGGCTTTTAGGAAAACATAACTGTTACGCATTTGCCGCCTCTTTAATGGCAGCTTCCAGCTCATGTTCCGTAACTTCTTTTTTATCCGGAAAAAACAGGGGGACAAGCTCAGTTTTCAAACTGTTGGAATAACGGCTGTCCTTTAACGCGGCAATCAGTGCAGATACGGCCCTTTTGCCAAAACCGGAAGGATTTTCAAGCCGGACAATCTTAAAATATTCGTCCGGATTTTTTGCTTTTTCACTTAAGAATAAAGAATTCTCAAATATATCATGACTGCCGCTAAGGGAAAAAATGCGTTTTGGCCATGAAGTAAGCTGATTTTTGAACCATGCAGCGTATATATTCATGCTGCCGCCGTCCCGTATTTGGCTTGAGCGGACAAAAGTCTTTGAATAAACCGGGGTAAACCGGGAAGAATAATTAAACAGAAGATGATCAAATCCATACGGCCTCGC